>DAOOPV010000048.1:0-17205 GCA_035388405.1 Anaerolineaceae bacterium | reverse complement strand
CAATGTATGCCAAATGGGTCCAAAGCTACCGCGACCTCCCGATCCTGATCAATCAGTGGGCAAACGTTGTCCGCTGGGAAATGCGCACCAAGCTCTTCCTGCGCACGCTCGAATTCTACTGGCAGGAAGGTCACACCGCCCACGCCACCGAACAGGAAGCCGCTGAACACACCCAGCGCATGCTGGACGTTTATGCTGACTTCGCCATCAAAGAAGCTGCAGTACCGGTTCTGGCCGGGCAGAAGTCTGAGTCGGAGAAGTTCGCCGGCGCAAAAGCAACTTACTCGATCGAAGCGATGATGGGTGATACCAAAGCGCTTCAGGCTGGCACCTCGCATTTCCTTGGGCAAAATTTTGCCCAGGCGTTTGACATCAAGTTCCTTGACGAAAATAACCAGCTGCAATACTGCTGGACCACATCCTGGGGCGTTTCAACCCGCTTTATCGGCGCCATCATCATGGCCCATGGCGACGACCAGGGCTTGGTGTTACCTCCCAACCTGGCGCCTTACCAGGTGGTGATCGTGCCGATCTACCGCAAGGACGAGGAAAAAGCCCTGGTAATGGAGACTGTAGACAACATCGTACGCGGTTTAGGGAATCTGCGTGTCTTTGTCGACCGCCGCGAAGGTCTCACACCCGGCTTCAAGTTCAACGACTGGGAGTTGAAGGGTGTGCCGTTGCGAATCGAAGTCGGTCCAAAAGATGTGCAGAATGGCACGCTTGCGCTCGCCCGGCGGGATATCCCCGGCAGGGAAGGCAAGCGCTTCATCCCGATGGCAGGCTTCGAACAGGCTGTGCCAGCCGCGCTGGATGAGATCCAGGCAAATATGCTTGCCAAGGCAACCCAATTCCGCGATGAACACATCTTCGAAGTCAGCAACTACGATGACCTCAAGGATGTGGTTGAGAATAAGGGCTGGGCCAAGGTGTGGTGGTATGACGACGCCGAAAACGAAGCCAAAATTAAAGAGGAAACCAAAGCCACACTGCGCAACTATGCCAGGTCTGAGGGCGAAGGCGTATGCTTCTATTCCGGCAGGAAAACCAACAAACAGGTCTACTTTGCCAAGGGTTATTGAGATCGGTTCACTTTTTATTTGAAAAAACACATGTCGGGCTAAGCAAGTATTAGCCCGACTTTTTTTGAATTCTGGTGTAGGGTGGATTGGCGTCACAAAACCCATACCAACCATAACCTCGAGAAAGCCAACCCGCCTGGTAACTCAAGTCATTCTGAGCCTCTTTTGCGAAGAATCTGATAATTAATAGACAGATCCTTCGCTTCGCTCAGGATGACAGCAGGAACTTCGCTCCTCGCGATGACAGTTGGCAGTTGTAGCGACAAGTCCAGACAGCGCGTGTCATGCAACCCGATGTTTCACGCTATAATTTCCTCATGGCTGCTATTGACCTGACACGTCTCAACAAACAGATCGAAGGATTAAAGGAAGTCTTCGCGCAACCTGTTGAATTTCGTCGGCAATTACATGAGATCCTCCAGTTTTATCACCGCTACGCCCACCGCCAGCATAAGGACGCCGTACCGGTCAGTTTCATGCGAGTTTACAACCTGCCAGATCAGGTCCTGCCTCACATCGCCAATGGGCTCAGTCTGAAGTCGCGTCAGGATGAAGTCGAAACCCTGGCTGTTGTGGATGAGCTTTGGCTGGATGAGCATTATGAAGCCCGCGACCTTGCAACGCATCTTCTCGGGCAGGTTCCATCCACTTCCAGCACCGCTGTTTATGACCGCATCAGGCAGTGGTCATCTGCACCGATGGATAGAGCAGTCGTCAGTGCGGTTTTCAGCAAAGCATCCCAAAGACTAAACTCTGAAGATCCCAAGGGCTGGACTGAGTTCATCGGAAATCTACTTGCAAATCCCTTGGAGCATATGCAAAACCATGCCCTTTACGCGCTAGCGCTGCTGGTGGAACAATCGCACTCAGATCAACTCCCACTATTTTTTCGCTGGATCCGACCGTTTCTACAAAGCGATCAGACATTAATTCAGCCTAATCTCAGCAGGGTGATCGCCGTACTGGCACGCCGTTCACCGGCTGAAACAGCCTACATTCTTAAGGAAGTATTATCGGATACCGAAGGCACTGGCATTGAACAGCGCGTTCGTTCCTATCTGCCTTTCTTTGAGGAAGAGGTTGGCCAGGGTTTGCAGTCCTCCATTCGCATGCATCAAAAACGCATAAAAATGGGCTTTTAGGCTTCTGGCATCCGGTTACTCGCATCCATGGCTACCAGGCAAGGCTCTCCAACCTATAGACCCATCCTCAGTTTGATGATTGTTCTCACAACTCTGGTTCTTGCGGGATGCACGCCAGCTGAAGTGGTGCCTCCCTTGACCGTATCGTCACCTACAGCAAATTTGCCGAACCCTTCCCCTACTTCCCCCCCCACACCCACAATCGAAATCCCGCTTATCGTTGAGCCTTCTCCCCAGGTCAGCCCAGTTGCAACCGAGATCGCCCTTCCACCTTCCGCCATGATCACGGAAATCAGTGGTCATGAGCAGACCTACGAATTGGGCTGTGAGGCAAGCGCAGCGGTGGATTGGGCAGGTTATTACGATGTTCTCATATACGAGTCGACCTTTCAGTTTGAGCTGCCCCTCTCCGACAATCCTGAATTGGGGTTTGTGGGCAACGTAACCACCGATGGGTGGGGGCAAATCCCACCTGACGCCTATGGGGTCCACGCACCGCCTGTCGCAGAATTATTGCGGAAATATGGTCTGCCTGCCGTGGCTGTCAAGGGCATGACTTTGGAGGACGTCAAAGCCGAGCTGGCTGAAGGTGATCCCGTCATTGCCTGGGTAATCGGCAACATGGTCTATAGTTACCCGTTTAAATATGTCGATCAAGCAGGTAACTCTGTGACCGTTGCTCGTTATGAGCATGTTGTGATCCTGATTGGTTACGACGAAACGACCATCACCTACATGAATAATGGTTTCCTCTATTCCGTACCTACTGAAGTCTTCCTGACTTCCTGGGGTGTACTTGGAAACATGGCTGTCATACATGATTGACCACCAGAAAAAGAAAAATCCGCAATTACTCGCGGATTTTTTTAGTGGTGATACCAACCTTACATGTTTGCTGAACGGAACCAGCGATAGTTTAGAACGCGCAATTCCTCAGCAGTAGGCATCGGATAGTAGCGCATTTCCTCGATGTTACCAACGTAAAAGCCATTTTTAATGGCGCGATACTGCACATTTGGATTGTGCGATCGGTCTACCATTTTTGTCGTGGCATATTTCGTCATCACGTCCGTCAGGCATTGGCGCAGATGGTCCTGGTTGCCATAGGGCAGGTTGATCATAATACCCATCTCGGGATCGTCCGCGAGTTCCCCCAGATGCAATTCTGTGAAAACAAGTGCCGGCACAGTCACCAACGAAACAGGGTTGCGCACCAGTTGATCAAGGAACTGGATGGGTCCCAGTCGGCTCACCACTAATGGCGCAACCGGGGCGATTTCCTGGTAAAGGTGTAACTGACCGGTGATATTCGGGATATCTTCCGAAGGGGCAAGGTCCAGCGTGTGACCGTCCTGGGTAGTCAGAAAGAGGTGCTGGAGCGCGCTCAACTTAACATGTTCCAAAACGCGATAGACCGAAATATAGACCGAAGATTTGAGACTGCCATCATCATGTGGAACGCAACGCGAGAAGGCTTCATCGATCTTGAAGTATGGATGGCGATAATTTGGATCGACCTCGAAGAAAATCGCCTGACCGCGTGATTTTTTAGCTGATCCGAGCGCGTAGTACAAACCGAAATCTTCCGGTGAAAGCATTGAAGCAATTAAGGCTTCAGGAGACAAAGATAGATATAAGTGAATGGTCATAAAACTCTCCGATCCAGATTCTTAGAACAATTGCGATAATGGAAATTGGAAGCGTGAATTCGTTGTAATCAGTCCATTTGTCGCCATGGTAATTCTAACCTAATTCTTGAATTCTTATGGCAGTCATGTGCAAAAATGTTCTAATAATGATTGGGGATTGTGAATTGGACGACTGGTGTGAGCAATATGGTAGTGTCAAGTTTTTTTCGCACATTTGATTTAACTTGGTAAGCAATCCTCCAATAATTGCATGTTCAAATATGTTTTGCTGCCCCACTCAGACTGCTCCATGTGTCTGAGCCTGGCACATACCAGCATCAAAGCCGATTGCCCTTCCGGAAAGGCACCTATGCTTTTAGTCCGTCTTCTGATCTCGCGGTTTAACCTTTCCATGGCATTGTTTGAACGGATCCGCCGCCAATGCTCCCTTGGAAAGTCCATATAGACCAAGGTTTCAGGGGCTGCACTTTCAACTTTTCTGGCTGCTTCAAAAAGTTTCATCTCTTTTAGTTTTTCAACCACGTCTCCTATCTTCTTCATAGCGGCGGGTTTATCTTCTTGAGCATGAATGGCCTTGAGCATAGCGGCCACTTCCTTGACTTTTCCTCTGGGAACCACAGAGAATATGTTGCGGTAGAAGTGCACCATGCAGCGTTGGTAGCAGGCTTGTGGGTAGACTTCAGCTAAACTCTCGATTAGCCCCAGACATTTATCACCAACAAACAACTGGGTGCCTTTCAAGCCACGTTCTTTCAAATGTCTCAGAAACGCGAGCCAGCTGGACTTGTCTTCCTTCATCCCTTCTGCAGCGCCAATCACTTCACGTTCTCCTCGCTCATTGACCGCCATGGCGACTAAAATGGCCACATTCCCGTATTCTCCGCCCCAGTTGCGCTTTAGATAGATGCCATCCAGATAAACGTAGGGATAACTGCCATCCAGAGGTCTTTGACGCCAAGCTTCGATCTGCTCATAGACTTTTCCGTTCAACCTGCTCATTGTCCCGGCACTCAGCCTGGCGTTCCACAGGATTTCAGTGATATCTTCAACCCGCCGCGTGGACACCCCTGCAAGATACATCTCAACTAAGGCTTCTTCTATGCTCGCTTCACGTCGTTTGTAACGTTCTATGATTGCTGTTTCAAATGTTAAGGTGCGTAGCTTTGGCATTTCCAGTTCAATTTCTCCGGCTCCGGTCAGAAGCTTGCGAGAATAATGTCCTGCCCGAGTGTCGCGGCGTCCCTCTGTTCGCTCGTACTTGCTGGCGTTGGTCAGCCGGTCTGCTTCTGCGTCCAAAAACCCGTTGAGGACCTCTTGAACGCTTTGGCGTACTAGTTCCTTCAGTTCGGTCTTTATTACTTGCTCGTTTAGTTGTACAATTTGTTTTGACATGGTTCGTTCTCCTTGGTTTGTTATATTTGTCAAATTAAGTTTACCAAGTGATTAAGGACCATGTCCTTTTATTAATGTGCGAAACTTATGTTACCTTATCAGCAATATTGGATTTGCCCCAAAATCAGAAGTTGAGTGCATACTGGATCATCGGATTAACAAATAAATGGCAGTCAGTAAATTAGAAGTAAAAGGGCGGGGAATAGACACATTTTGCCGCAGTTTCAGCAGGATTGAGATGGAGGGTTGGTTTGAAGGAAGCTTGGAACACAAAACAATTGACGAATAAGTCTGGAGATTCGGCGTGTAGTCCAGGAATTTATCAAGGAACCTTTACGACTTGGTACCCTGAAGTTTAAAAAAAGACTTCGAGGATTCATCTCTCGAAGTCTTTTTCAAAAGCCACAATTCGAAGTCTTAAGGTAAAGTACTGTTAGCATCAATATTAAGTTGATCAAGAGTGGCTACAATATCAGCTCCACCAGCGAATATCTCAGCCATCGCCGTCACGATATAACTCCTTGCATAATCGTAATTAGGTGTGTTTGGTTCTGATTTTGTGTGAGGTAAAAGGTTAAATGCATTGGCATACTGAGGATTATCCACGAAGAAGTCAGCCATCTGATCAGCAGCGCTTTGCCTTACAGGAAAATAGGACGAGAACTTTGCCCATTCAGCTTGTACATCAGTGGTTGTGAAGTATTTCAAAAACAGCCAGGCAGCCAATTCACGTTCAGGAGTATGTTTGGGAATGCTGACACTGGCTCCGTAGATATTCATCATGGGATCAGATGATGTGTGGGGTAGAGCCCCCACATTCCATTCAAAATCACCTCCAACAGCCCCATTATAGTAAGGGATTCCGGAGGATGAACCAACACTAAATAACAGCCTTCCTTCCCCAAAAGCTGTCTGATCGCCATAATTTTCAGTCACCAGCGTGGCACAACCCTCATCAAATAACCCCTTGAGAAATGTCATGGCGTTAATGGCTTCCTGGCTATTCAATGAGTATTGATTTGTTTCTGCATCGTAAACATCCCCACCAAAAGCAAAAGTCCAACTCGCAAAGCGGGACGCATCGAGGCTAAGTTGATACCCTAAAGGATCACCAATTCCAGTTTGACCACTAAATGGATTTTCGGTTGCTAAACACGCAGCCGCTTGAAATTCAGCGGGTGTGGCAGGTGGGGCAGTATAACCAAGTTCAACTAACCATTCAGTGTTGTAGTACATGACTTCCATTGATCGCCCGGGAGGAAAACCTAATCGTTGATTGTCAAAATACGGGAAAACATCGCTGGTTAAAAATCCGGGAAAATAATCCGATAAATCGGCTTGGGATAATCCCCAGGTGGGGCTGGTTACTACAGGAGTCATATCAAATAAAGCATTTTGCAGTTGATAAGTGGCAGCCTGATTTTGGTACGCAGAAACAAGGTCAGGAGCATCAGGAGTATTTAGAACTTGAAGCATAGCGGTAAAAATATCTCCATAACCACCTTTATATATCGCAGTTACATGAATGTTCCATGGATTGGTTGTATTAAACTCTTCAACCAGGTTTAAGAGAAAGGTCTCACGTGAGCCAGAATTATGATGCCAGTATATGATTTCCTGCCCTGTGGGATCAATATTAGCCCATGGATCTGGTACTCGGACAATAGGAAGGTATACCTGATGATTCAGGGAGCTCTTCTGTTGTATTTCGTTCTCAGAATATACATACTCGTTTGTGTTTAATAAGCTTGAAAAGGCGAGAGTTATGAACATGACAATAGTAAAAATTCTTTTACGCATAAGAAACCCCTATCTTTGGTTGTGTATATATTTAATCCTAAATTTTATGGGTAACATTGTACCATAAGGTCCACTTTTTACCGTCGAAGTACTCATTTGTGGGTAAGGTGATAATCTCCTGGACTTGACCGGACCTATGTCATGGCCAATAGATATGAGCAGTAATGAATTCTCCGAAAGACAGTAGTGGAACAAGTAATAGACCATCAGATCACCCAAAACGACAGCCTGTAGACTGAGAGTAACCGTTTGGGAAATCAAGCGCATATTGCAGCGATTTCAGCGGGAAAGAAATAAATGGTTGGTTTTAGGGAACTTGATAAATCATCTGCCTGGTTATCGAGTAGTTTTTGTCTTAAAAGCGTTCCATTTTCGACTGCCTTAGTGGATAAAAAAACACCTGCTAAAATTTGCAGGTGTTTTGCATGGTAAGAAGAGAAAGGTTTACTGCTTCTCGAGCCAGTCTGCGGCTCTATCCAGCCCTGTTTCGGTTAGGATGATGCGCCCTTGGGCGGCGTTTCGCAAGATCACCCTCAGTTCATCATCGTCTTTCCCAAAAAGATCTTCTATCGCGATAGTTCCACCCAGGATTTGCTCGATGTAAGCTCGCATTTCCGTGGCATAGGCCGCGCTTGAGTCATCACCTACCGGATAAGCAAGCGCGACTTCAACAACAGAAGGCTCGGTGGCTTGTTGAACTGGGTAGGGATTTGATGTTACCGGTGATACCTCTGTCGTGGCAGGTGCCACAGTTGTGTTCTCAGTCTGACCGCTTATAACCGGAAGGTTTACGGTGGTTTCAGTCGGCTTTTTGGAGCCGCAGCTTGCCAGAAGGAGGCTTACAACCAGGAGACTGGTCAACAGAATGGTTTTTATTTTCATTGATATCCTTTCCGTCCGCCGATTGGTTGGGACGCTGGAATGATTATACCAAGCCTGATAGTAATTACCATCCGCTTCGTTGATGTGTCCACAGTTTGGTCTACACCTCAGGAATGACCGCTGTCTCGCTGAAGTATGCTTCTGCCAGTTGTTGGGCACTCGTATCGCCTTTTACTTGAATTTTTTGGCTCAAGAGGGGGAAGTAAGGGCGGATTTGCTCCAGCATCCCCCAGCCAACCCGCTGAATGGAAAAATGAGCATTCTTCGCGCCTCGAAGTTTAATGAAGTGGAATAGTTCCCGCAAATTGGCGCGGCAGAGAACCCGTCGGTTGAAGGCGTTCGGTACCACATAAGCTGCCACCTGCGGGTTCCATGCAGCCAATTTTTCATATAAAGCTGCTGCCGCTTGCATCGCCTCGCGGTAGCGTGCCTCAAAGCCGGCTTCAGTGATGGCTTTAGGCAGCGCGTAACCAAGCCTGGTTGTCAGGTCCTGTACCGTTTGGGTCATCATGCGATGCCGCTTGAATTCAAAATACGCGCCCTGGTCCATGATCAGGCTAAAGGTCACATCGGCATACTCGAGTTCCCTAATCGGTATGTCAAAGTCGGTCATCTCAGCGAACATGGCATCCACCAGCGCTTGTTTTTCGTCATGTGCCATATTCAGCACCTGGTCCAGGCAAACCTGGTAAGAATCATCGCCAAAACGGTAGAGTACAGCTGCCAGCACCCTATCCTCTGCGTTTTCATCCACAGATTTCAGGTCGCACCAGGGTGCACCGGAGATCGTGTCGATCTGATCGGCAAAGGCGCGGGCTTTTTTTCGCAGCTGGGGCAGGAACGCGATGGGATCAGCATATTTAACCAGGGTCGGCAGCTCCTGGGTCGCGACAATTTTCATCTCCGCCCCGATCAGCCGTACCTCTTCCAGTTCGGAAGAGAGCATCTTCTTGATGGCATATTCAAGCGCCCGGGCGTTGATGGTCAAACCCACATTCGCCATAGCCGCCGCGGGCAGAAGGAAGCGCGCCACATCCACAGATTTCACGCGCGCGCGATTTGCCCACGCTCTTTCAGACTCATTCTCACGTCTGGGCGTGTTGGCTTCCCCCCACGGGCGCAGCGCCTGCAAGGCTTCAGCGTATGTGAGGAACAGTTTATCCATCAGAGCCTGATATTCAGCCTCAAAGGGACTGCCGCTAATTTCTGGAGGAGTGACGTAAGCCTTGGGGTCCCATTCCTGGTAGCGGGTGGATTTCTCAGTGTAGGATGCCAGGCGATTGGCTTCGATGGTCTCGATTGCCAGCCGTGAGACATTCTCGAGCGCCAGGTGGAGCACAGCATGCTCCGCCACGCTCGAATGACCATAACCAACAATCCACTTTTCACTGAACTGCGCGCTCTTTTCGTCGTTGAGTTCAGCTGCAATTACATCAAAAGGCTCTGGGGATCGGGAGGTCTTGGCAAAGGTCACAGCAATTGTTTCAGCGCTAAACTGGCTGGGACTGAGGCGGTACACACGGCGGTTAAGGTTCATTCTGAAAAATCCTCCTGGTCTGGGCTTCGTCATCCTCAATTTGCGCGATCAAATCTTCCACCTGCCCAAAGCGGCGCTCCGGGCGAAGGAATTCCATAAACTCGATCCGCATCGTTTCGTAATAGATTTTATCGTCAAAATCCAATATGAGGGTTTCCACATTTGGACTTGCAGTTGATTCGAAAGTAGGTCTGACGCCAACGTTTGTCACACCCATTAACACCTGGCCATCAAGTAATACGCGTGTGGCATAGACGCCAAAACGCGGTAGCAACTGCAGAGGCTCAGGAATAAAGTTTGCGGTTGGAAAGCCCAACTTGCGGCCAATTTGCTTGCCGGGCTGAATTACCCCTTCAAGGCTAAATGATCGCCCGAGCAGCCTGGCAGCCTCTCCCACTTGCCCTTCAATCAGGCAGGCACGAATACGATTGGAGGAAACAATATCACCACCAAGTAGGTATGGTGGAAAGCATTTACAGGAGATACCCTTGGACTCGCAGAAGTTCTGAATGAAGGCAAAGTCCGCCTGGCGATCCTTGCCCAGGCGAAATTTTGGTCCCACCAGCAAACCGGCTGGTCTCAAACTTCCAATCAAGCGTTCGAGGAAAGCCCCGGCGCTTAAATCCGCCAGGTTTTTTTCAAACGGCAGGGTCAGGACCAAATCAATCCCGGCAATTTTTAGCTGGCGCTCTTTTTCCTGGCGGGTAGTTAGCAGAAACCGGTCGCCAACCTGCCCAAGTACCACGCGTGGGTGTGGCCAGAAGGTCAGCACCAGGGATTGGCCTTCTTGCTCCTTTGCCTTTTCCCTTAGTCCCTGAATAAGCGACTGGTGACCCAAATGCACTCCATCGAAATTGCCAATGGTCAACCAGGCATTCTTCGGGGCGTGATCAGGCCAGCTTGTGATGAATTCAGTCATAATTTCCATTACGAGGCAAATAAATAGCCCTTTTTGGTTTTGCCAATCGGGGCTATCGCGTTTCTATCTCATCTCTAATTGAAGAAAACTTTTCGAGGTTGCCATTCGTTTGCTTCAGCGTCGTATTCGATCAGCGCGACCAGTTCCCCTTCTTCGCTGATTGCCCGACCCCAAAGCCCCGCCTCAACCACCTCGGGCGCAGGCACGCGATGACCATGGCGAACTGCGTCTACCTGCTCATAAGTGAGCACAACGGTGTGCCAGTCACTAAGCGCTTCTGCTGCAGGGATCAGATACTTGTACCAATCGCCATTATTGAAGGCATCCTGTAGCTTGCTAAGAGAAACTGCGTCTCGCAGGCCAAATTGACCATTGCGGGTTCGGCGTAAACCGACCAGGGTTGCGCCGCAGCCAAGCTTCTGACCTAAATCGGATGCAAGAGATCGGATGTAAGTGCCCGATGAACAGTGAATATCAATAACTGCCTCAGGCGGATCCCAATCAAGCAGTTCGATCGAATGAACCGTGATCAAGCGTGGTTCAAGCTCAACAGTTTCGCCATCGCGCGCATAATCATAAGCTTTTCGCCCGCCAACTTTAATAGCGGAATAGATCGGTGGAGTCTGCTCAAATTCACCGACAAAAGTATTGAGCGTCTCTTCCAATTCTTCATAACTGATGTCCACCGGTGCCCGGCTGGTGATCTCACCCTCAGTGTCGTACGTGCTGGTGGTAACCCCAAAACGGAGCACAGCCTGGTAGCGTTTATCCGATGTGGAAACATATTCGCTCAAACGCACGGCGGGTCCGATCAGGACGACCAACACACCTGAAGCCCGGGGGTCGAGAGTGCCGGTATGCCCAGCCCGACGAATATGTGTGCCAGCGCGGACTTGCTGCACAACATCGTGAGAAGTCATCCCAACAGGTTTATCTACAACCAAAACGCCGGAAACACTATTGGCTAAATTGCTTCGATCGTTGTATTGTTTGTCAGTCATTTGCATCTCTTTCAGCCCGAGACGAACCAATTTCTTTCAGGTATCGCTCCGTGCTTTTAATTACATTTTCTTGAATTTCCTGTAGGTTCCCATCAACATCAGCCCCCGCGGCAGCTTTATGGCCTCCCCCCCCAAATTCTCTTGCGAGTTTCGAAACATCCACACCTTCCACTGATCGCCAGCTGATTTTTACTCCTCCTCCTTCTTGTTCTACAAAAAGGATCGTAACCAGCGGGCCTTTTATGGCAGAAAGGATGTTGATCAAATCAGCATCATCATTGCCCTGATAACCAGAATTAATTCTATCATTAAGCGTCAGGGTCGACCACAAAATTCCACCATTTTGTTGAATCTTTGCCAGTCCCTGACCCCAATAAAGCGCTTCCGCCAGGGTCTTATCGCTCAGCGTTTTGAGGTAGACATCGTGAAAATCAGCGCCCTTTTCCATCAAATCCGCCGCGGCACGCAAGGCTGCTGGCTGGGTGTTACCAGTGCGGAAACCAATCGTATCCGAGAGCAAGCCCGTCAGCAGGCAGGCAGCCACATCCCGGTTGATGATCAGCCCCCATTTCGGCAGGATGTCCACCAGGATCAAGGCTGTTGCCTCGACTTCCGGCAGGACGTACTCTAATTTTCCGAAATCATCGTGAGTGTTATGGTGGTCAATCACCAGATCAGGGGCAGGAAGATTATCCAGTACATGACCGGTGCGCATCATGTCTGAACTATCAACTACGATCAGATAATCATATTCCTGGGGTACAGAAGTCAGGACTTCCGCTGAACCAGGAAGAAAAGCATATTTATCTGGCAAACCGTCTTGCAGGACGCAGTCCACCTGCTTCCCGCTGGCACGCAGGGCATGCGCCAGCCCCAGCATCGAACCAATTGCGTCACCATCCGGGCGGATGTGCCCTATTACGACAAAATTCTGTGCCGCAGCCAACTGCTGCTTTATGATAGTATCAAGCCCACTATTCATCATGTTCGTCAAAAAAAACGTCTTCGTCGTCCAATTCCAACTCGGGAAGGTCATCGTCCGATTCCCAGTCTTTGCTGGTGATCTCATCGTACAAATCCTCATCCCCATCGGAGATGAATTCTTCCATATCAGTCAGTTTTTCGTCTTCCTCATGCAGCTTTGCCAACAGGGTATCAATCCGATCTGCTTTCTCCGGGGTTGGGTCCCAGAAAAACCGTAAGCGGGGCATGACGCGCAAGTCCACTTCCTGGGCAATTTCGTGCTTCAGATAACCACGCGCGTGGTTGAGCCCGGCAATCACTTCCCGCGATGATTTCGCCCCGTCCAATGAAGACACGTAAATATTGGCAAAATCCAGTTCGCGATCGACTTTTACATCCGTGACAGACACACCAGCCAGGCGGGGATCATCGATCTTGGTGATCAACAGAACCGACAAGACCTGTTTGATCCGGTCGTTAATTCTTTTCATTCTTAAAGGGGTCGGCATATCTTTTCTCCTTAATTTACAGTCGATCAGCCGCCGAACTTTTCCATAACGAAGCATTCAAGCAGATCGCCTACTTCGAAATCCTCGAAGTTCTTGAGCGTGATACCACATTCCATACCCTCACGCACTTCGCGTACGTCGTCTTTTTCACGGCGAATGCTGGAAATCTCAGTCTTCACAACTTCTTCACCTGCGCGCATCACGTGCACAGAGGCATTTCGGCGTAATTCACCAGTCAATACACGGCACCCTGCCGCGGTACCACCCTTTGAAACCTTGAAGGTCGCCAGAATAGCTGCCTTTCCAATCACACGCTCTACCAATTCGGGTTCAAGCAGACCGTTAAGCGCCTTTTCAACGTCCTCGATCAGGCGATAGATGATCTTATACAGGCGGATGGAGACACCTTCTGTGTCTGCACTGCGGCGCGCGCCCTGGTCAATATCCACATCAAAACCAAGCACAATCGCGTTTGAGGCTGCTGCCAGCATCACGTCACTCTCTGTAACGTTGCCTGTTTCAGCGTGGAGGATCTTGACCGTTAGCCCTTTTTGCTTCTTGCCGAGGTCCTCGAGTTCATTCATGATTGGCTCGAGTGAACCCTGAACGTCAGCCTTGAGGATCAGGCGCAGGTCTTTTGCCTGTCCGGACTTGTATTGGCTGAATAACTCTTCGAGGGTAGCGCGTTTTGTGTTGCGCTTGGCTTCGCGTTCAGCCTTTCGCTGGGCAACAATCGCCCGCCCTTCACGCTCATTCGCAACCACCTGGAAGAGGTCGCCAGCTTCGGGCAAGGCATTTAGCCCCATCACAACCACTGGTGTTGAGGGTCCAGCTTTGCTGACACGCTTGTTGCGCTGATCAAACAGAGCCTTGATCTTGCCGGTGCCTTCGCCTGCCACCACAACATCGCCAACTTTCAAAGTGCCGTTCTGCACAAGCAGGGTAGCCATGTTGCCGGTTGCCTTATCCAACTGCGCTTCCACGACTGTTCCGATGCAAGCGCCTTTTGGATTGGCTTTGATGGTCAGATTGTCAGCAACCAGCAGGATGGTTTCCAGCAGGTCTTCCAGGCCCTTTTTTGCTTTTGCTGAGACAGGCATGACGAATGTATCGCCTTCCCACTCATCAGGCTGCAGTCCAATTTCGGCCAGTTGGGTTTTTACCCGCTCTGGGTTGGCATCGCTTTTATCAATTTTGTTGAGTGCCACCACGATCGGCACCTGGGCAGCTTTGGCATGATTGGCAGCTTCACGCGTTTGCGGCTGCACGCCGTCATCGGCTGCGACTACCAACACAACAATATCAGCACCCTGGGCGCCACGGGCACGCATCGAAGAAAACGCGGCGTGGCCGGGAGTGTCGAGGAAAGTGATGGTGCGGTCCTTGTGCAGGATCTGGTAAGCCCCGATATGCTGGGTGATCCCACCCACTTCGCCGCCGGCAACATCCGTGTGGCGAATGGCATCGAGCAATGTAGTCTTTCCGTGATCAACATGCCCCAGGATGGTTACAACTGGTGGACGGGATTCCAGATTCTTGGGATCTTCGTCCAAAATGACGCGCCTCCAAAGTGGGATCACTCCCTCTTCTTCAACCACAACTTCTTCCTGCTCGAGTTGAGGTTCAAAACCAAGTTCGGTCGCAACCACAGCCGCAGTATCAAAATCGATCTGCTGGTTAATGCTCGCCATAACGCCATTGGACATCAGAATCTTGATCACAGCAACAGCGCTGGTGTTCAACATCGCAGCCAGTTCTCTTACCGATAGACTATAGGGAAGTTGAATCGTTTTTTCTTCAGTTTTGCTCATATTTACTCCGTCTCTCTTTAACGGTCACTTGCTCACAACCCCTCCGGACGCCACACACGAGCAAAACGATGTTTTTCAGGCAGTCATTGGTTCCTCATCTGAAGTCTCACCTTCCGGGAGAGTCTCCATAAAAGCCCTCAATGCTGCCAGGTCTTGCTCCTGGATGGTCGTCCGCAGGGCATGTGCCAGTGAACCCTTCAAAGCTTTGACCCAACAACTCTTCTGGTCATGAAGATAAGCTCCCCGACCAGGAAGTTTTCCGCTGGGGTCAATCACCACGCCCTCAGAGTTGCGTACGATGCGGATCAATTGTCTTTTTGACAAGACTTGCCTGCATCCAACGCATGTCCTCTGAGGAACGTGCTTAACTTTTCGTGCGGTTTTAGCTGCCACCTTTACTCTGCTTCATCAAACCAGCTTTTACCATTCACCCCAGTCATCGTCATTGCGATGTTTGTGCCTCACAAAAGTCGCATCACGATCGGGATCATATTCCACAGTATAACCTTTTCGCTTCTTGCCTTTTTTCTTTTTGTCACCAAGCAGACCATTCTCATCCTCTTCTTCAGAGGTTTCGCTTGTGCGGCGCATTGTATCCATCTGGAATAGTTCTTCAAAGGATTTATCGTCCGCAACCGGTTCTTCAACCTTCTCAGCGGCGATGGTCTCTTCCGCTTCTTCCAACTCGGCGGCAGCGACTTCGGTAACCAACTCGACAACTTCGACCGGCTCAGGTTCTTCAATCTTGACAGGCTCTTCAACCACCAGTTCAGTCTCAACCTCAGTGGAAAGCTCAGGAGTCACCACCTCAACAGGCTCGGGCTCGATAACCGGGAATTGATAGTTATGGACAACCTCGAGAATATCCTCGTGGGATTTTGGGCCAATGCCATCGATGGCAAGAATTGAGTCAGAATCCAACTTCACCCGCAGCATGAGATCGCCAAAGGTGTCCATTCCGGCTGACTGTAAGAGGACCTGCAAGTGCTCCTTGAGCTCAGTTACATCAAAGATGCTGAGCTGGAAGGCACGGGGATCAATCGACTCCCGCATCTCGCGGATCTCAGTCTGGCGGGCATCTTCCTCGACCTTGCGTTCAGCTTCACCGCGCTTTTCAACACGGTCCACAAAACGAGCGATCAGGTTGCTATCGTCCAGGTTGAGCACCCGACCTTCTTCTTTTTGCTGCAGCAAACCCTCAATTCTCGCCATTGTGTCAGCTTCTTCTGCTGCTAATTTGGCAAGGCTTGGGTCCTTTCGCAGTTGCCCCAGTGCCCTGGTGGCTGCTTCGGAGACACTCATGATGTCAATCCGCCAGCCAGTCAGTTTGGCTGCCAGGCGGGCGTTCTGTCCTTCGCGACCGATAGCGAGGCTGAGTTGATCCTCAGGCACCACTACCATCGCGGTTTTGTCATCGCCTTTACCGTGGTTCAGGTATACGCCTGAAACCCGGGCTGGGCTGATGGCTTTGCTAATATAAATGGCTGCATCAGGGTTCCACTCGATCACATCAATCTTTTCGTCGTGCAGTTCGCGCACGATCGCCTGGATGCGGACGCCCCTCTGCCCCACGCAGGCGCCAACCGGGTCAATCCCTTGCTGAGTAGCTGAAACAGCCACTTTTGCGCGTTGACCAGGCTCACGGGCGATGGAACGGATTTCAACGATGCCGTGGTAGATCTCGGGAACTTCGTTCTCGAGCAGCCGGCGTAAAAAGTTGCGATGGGCGCGTGAAAGCACGATCTGCAGTCCCTTGGGCAGGTCTTTGACCTCAGCCACGTAGGAACGAATACGGTCGTGAATGCGGAAACGTTCTGAAGGGATCATGTCCTTACGCTGCATGGAGCCTTCCGCTTTCAAGTCCAACCCGATGGTCGCCTGGCGCGAATTGACTGCCTGCACGATACCGCTGACGATCTCGCCTTCCTGCTTCTTGAAGAACTCATATTGCGCTGCACGTTCAGCATCGCGGATCTTCTGCTGGATCGCCTGGCGGGCTGTCTGGGCTGCAATGCGACCGAAGTTTTCAGGAGTGGATTCCACCATTACCAAATCGCCCAGCTGGCAATCCGGTTCGATCTTGCGAGCCTCATCCAATAAGACCTCGGTTCGATCGTCGTAGATTTCGTCTGTAACTTCTTTTTCTGCAAAGACCAGCATGGTACCCTTGTCGAGATCGAAATCGACCCGAACCTCCTGGGCTGTAGACGCGCCAACTGACTTCCGGTAGGCGGACACCATAGCTGAGTTGATTGCTCCCATGATGACATCACGGGGCAAGCCCTTGTCCTCCAGGATTTCGTTGAAAGCTAAGGCAAATTCGCTTTTCATGTTTCTTTCCACTCCAAAAATTCACTAAACAAAAAAGTGGACAACTGCCCACTTTTCATCGAGAAAAGTATTCATTTACGAACGTCTATATTCTAACAGATTTATGAATATTTGCAAGTTTTTATGGTTTGCTTGTTATTAGTCAGCGAATATGTCATCCCCATAAGTGACCAGCGAATATGTCACC
>DAOOPV010000047.1:0-17556 GCA_035388405.1 Anaerolineaceae bacterium | reverse complement strand
GTGCCAAATCTAACCAAAAAAGAGGCCGATCCAACTTGCTTTTGGGTCAGCCTCCCAAGGCAAAAGACCAGCACGATTAGGAGGTATTTTTTGATCAGCATGATATCGCAGGCAAAATAATCTTCGATCAGGGCAATTTGAGGGACTGTGGTTATTCTTGCGCAAACAGCATTAGTCGCAGCGGATTGGGAGGCTTGGCGTTTGTAGTCTGCAAATAGCAATTTGAGCAATACCACAGTAAAAATACAAAATTGCCTTGACACCTTTAAGTTGAAAATTTACATATGAAAAATGGGAATTACGATGAATTATTTTAGTTCAGTATATGGATATCCCACCGTTAATCAACAAATTCCGCAATTTTTGACTTGAGATGGTAACGGACTTACTCATCTCTTCTCCTCCTTTGTAGTGTTTTAGCCAATTCACATTGAAAGCCATATAATCTGCTATAAGACTTGTTATGTTGTACCCGGTACGCCCTGAAAAGTCCTCGTAGTATTGATAAATATAGAGTTCCTTATCATCTTTGTTAGTTCCTTTACCTGAAAAAATTGTTGCCCAACGACTAATATATTTGTCGCGATCGCCTCCGACAAAAGCAAACGAGAACTCGTCAATCGGTTGGATTCCCTCTGGTGCTTCCCCGAAATACATTGGCCATACGTTGTAGGATAAATATTTATATCCAAAACCGTCTCTAAGGTCGTTCGCCCAAATATTGTTTATCTGAACCTTTTCCCAATCTGAGGTTTCCCCACTCTTTTGCGCCTGCGCCCACAGCTCCATAAAGATGTAAAAATCTCTTTCGCCTGCAGTACCGAAATGTTTCTCGGGTCCATTGGACCACCAAACATTAAAGAACACTCTGGCAACATACTCTGCCAAAATATGGTCAGGAATAGTCAATTTTTTTAATAGCGGAAGATTTGAATCATCAACAACCAAACTCGACTTAATAAGAACACCAGCAAACTTACATTCTGTAGATTGAACAAAAACAGGCTCCAAATCCAACTCCACAGCCGGAAATGCTGCCATGATTTCCGAAACCCCTTCCACTTCCTGCCATGGATAAGCATCATAAGACCAAACGCCTGAGTAGTCCATGTAATGTGTGAAGCAGCTGTTTCCATCGGGCAATTCCACGTAATTTGCCAATAATTGCGGTATTCCTTCAAACCACACAACTCCAATAGAGGTGTTGGGCACTTTCACCGGTTTGTAATCACCGGATAAAATCAAGCCGGCTTCACCTGTTTCGAAACTTGTAGGGAAAATTGGATAGGTGTTATCGCCATTTGGGTTTTTAATTATTTGGTAATAAATCGTATCCCCCATAACGATAATTATTATGTGGCTGTTGCTGGTACTATCCACATCAAGCAAAACTTCAGAAGTTGGGTAGAGGCTTTTAACCGCTTGATAGTACGCCTTCAATTTTACTGCCCACGCAGGAGAAACATCAACAGGCAGACCCTTGATCTCCTCGCTCTCATTTAAGCTAAGAGCAATCGCGGGTTCGATATTCTTGACCAAATCTGAGGTTATTGGAGGGCGTTCCGGGAGAGGAACTGGAGTCGGCGTGGTAGTTGAATAAGCAAACACGGTGGAAAGCCACTGCGTGGCGTCAAGAGAAAATTCTTCTGTGGCTGTTGGAACAGTGGGTATTACTTCTGTTTCAGTGGGAAGAACAGGAATAACAATAGGAACGGTACACCCGCTTAGGATCAAGCATATAACAATCAAGAAAATCCTGGATTTCTTAAGCACTTCCACTCCTAGCCTAAGTGCCCACCCACTTGATGGCGTAATTATAAATCGTAATTTAAGTGAAATAGATCTATCTTTGCCGAGATTAACCTAAATAAAGACTCAATATTTCCGGGCAACGGATACCCACCAAATTCAGGTGGACATAGACGACACTATTAGCATTGTTATCGCGGCGAAGCACCTGTGCCCACATAGCCGGGTATGGCTAATTGCTTTTTGATTTGCAGTTGATGCAGACCTTCAGTCAAATGCCGTGCTCGGTCAGCCCACACGCGCTTTAAGCACTGGGGTGCTTCGCAAGGCCGGCACGATCACTCTTGTCATCGCAAGCGAAGCGTTGCGATCGGATCAAATCACTTGAGACGGCGGATTGAGGGCACGTTACACCTGTCCATCAATTTGTCCACAGTGCCCTCAAGCTCGCCCTACGATGAACGGTTTTGTGGACTAATCCCGCATTCCTGCCAGGGCTTTTTGTTTCTTCCAGGGCGGCATGTTTGATTCTTCGATGACGATTGCCCGAAGTTCAAAGATCTGATCTCGCAGCATGGCAGCGCGTTCGAATTCGAGCTCCGCTGCAGCAGCTTTCATTTGCTTTTCCAACTCACCCAGTAAGGTCTCCAGTTCGCGATGCTGCATCTTGGCAGCCAATTCCCGGGCACTGTGGGTTTTGTCCTTCTCTTCGGGGGCAACGTTCGCCAGGCGGGAAGTGATGTCGTATACCGCCTTGGTGATGCCCACGGGCGAGATGTTGTGTTCCTGGTTGTAGGTTTCCTGCTTTTCACGCCGGCGGGTGGTTTCGTCGATCGCGCGTTTCATCGAGTCGGTCATGCGGTCGGCGTAGAGGATGACCTGCCCATTGATATGCCGCGCAGCCCGACCGAAGGTCTGGATCAGGGCGGTGGTGGAACGCAGGAAACCTTCTTTGTCAGCGTCGAGAATTGCCACCAGGGAGACCTCTGGCAAGTCGAGCCCTTCGCGCAGCAGGTTGATGCCAACCACGACGTCGAAGATGCCCAAGCGCAGGTCGCGCAGGATGCCAACCCGCTCGAAAGTTTCGACCTCTGAGTGCAGGTAATGAACCTTGAAGCCCGACTCGAGCAGATAGTCAGCCATGTCCTCGGCCATGCGCTTGGTGAGGGTGGTGACCAGGGCGCGTTCGCCGCGATCGACGCGCTTACGCAGTTCGGCGATCAGGTCGTCGATCTGCCCCTTGGTGGGGCGCACTTCAATCTTGGGGTCCAACAGACCAGTCGGGCGGATGACCTGATCGACCACTTGCTGAGCTTTTTCAAACTCGTAAGGACCGGGAGTAGCACTGGTGTAGAGCGTGATGCCCATCGTCTTTTCGAATTCCGGGAACTTGAGGGGGCGGTTATCCATCGCTGAAGGTAAACGGAAGCCGTAATCCACCAGCACTTCCTTGCGTGACCGGTCGCCGTTGTACATGCCTCGGATCTGCGGAACCATCATGTGGGATTCGTCCAACACCATCAGGTAGTTGGAGGGCAGGAAGTCCAGCAGGGTCCAAGGCGGACTGCCGGGAGCGCGCTGATCGATGTGGCGGGAGTAGTTTTCAATGCCGGCGCAGGAACCGACTTCACGCAACATTTCGAGGTCATAGCGGGTACGCTGCTCGAGGCGCTGAGCCTCAAGCAACCGACCGCTCTGGTTGAAGAACTTCAGGCGATCCTCGAGCTCGGTTTCGATGTCCAGCAGGGTTTTTTCCATGCGGTTTTCTTCGGTCACGTAGTGTTTGGCGGGGTAGATATCCACCTGGTCAGGTCGCTCGATTACCTCACCTGTAATAGGGTTGAGGCGGATGATGTCTTCGATCTCATCGCCAAAGAAGCTGATGCGAATGGTTTCCTTTTCGCTGTAGGCCGGCAGCACCTCAAGCGTGTCGCCGCGGACGCGGAAGATGCCCGGCTTGACCTCCAGGTCATTGCGCTGATACTGCACATCCACCAATTGACGCAGAAGGGCGTTGCGTCGATAGAGAGCGCCTTTTTCGATGTGCAAAACGTTCGCTCGGTAGGCATTGGGGTCGCCCAAGCCGTAGATGGCTGAAACGGATGCGACGATTATCACATCCTGACGGGACATGAGGGCAGTCGTGGCAGCGAGGCGCAGGCGGTCGATCTCCTCGTTGATGTCGGTTTCCTTTTCGATGTAGAGATCCCGCCGCGGGATGTAAGCTTCAGGCTGGTAGTAATCGTAGTAGGAGACGAAGTATTCCACGGAGTTTTCGGGAAAAAAATCCTTGTATTCAGCGTAGAGCTGAGCGGCAAGGGTTTTGTTGTGGGTCATCACCAGGGTTGGGAGCTGTAATTGCTGGATAACGTTGGCGACGGTAAAGGTCTTGCCTGTGCCGGTTGCGCCAAGGAGCACCTGGTGCTGGTAGCCCTTTTCGATGCCGGCGACCAGTTTGGCAATCGCGTCCGGCTGATCTCCGGTGGGTTGATAGGGGGCGTGAAGTTTGAATTGCATTCTGTAATTGTACTGTTTTTGGGCTTTTTTAGCTCACCACATTAGGCTGGATTTTGTGACTGTTTTGCGTGATAGGCCAGTACCAGACTTGGGGGTAGGCTGGAATGGTGACATGGCAGATCGTTGACTTTCTGTTGATCTCTGACTATTGAAAATAGACTATGCACTCTTGCCTATCGACCCGCACTCACAGATAAAGCAGGATCACACCAACCACTGTCACCAGTGCACCGAGAACCTCAAACCACTTAATTTTTTCTCTGAAGGCCAGCCAGTTGACCGGGATGATCAGGACAGGCATGATCGACATGATCGCTGCCGCAATTGCTGCTGGTGCATTTTGGATAGCCAACAGCGAAAATCCAACTCCCAGCACCGGTCCAAACAAAGCCCCAACAGCGGTCATCCGCGTAGATTGCCCATCACTCAGAAGCACACGCAGCTTTTGCCAGTGGTTGCCGATCAGAAAGAAGAGGCTAAAGCCAGCGATCGAGGCGATGATACGCACCTGGGTGGCTGCAAAGGCGTCATAATCCCCCATCCCCTGTTTGCTTAAGATCAGACCAACCGATTGACCAACCGCTCCCATCAGACCACAGAAGACTCCATAGGAATTTACGCGCAATTTCAAATTTCTCTTTTCCCCGCGAGTCATGATGACCACAGCGATGCCTGCCAGGGTGAGGGCGATGCCCACAACAGCCAGGAGTTCCAGAACCTCACCAAAGATAAAGTAGCTCAAAACACCGGTCAGAACTGGTGAGAGGCTCATTAGCAGCAGCGTGATGCGCGTGCCGATGCGCACATAGGCTTCGAAAAGGAAAACATCGCCGATTACGAAGCCAACCACACCGGAAAGCGACAACCACAACCAGGCAGAAGGTGAGGCGTCGGTTGCAAAGGGATTTCCACGGGATATCCACAGGAAGACGCTTATAAAGGCCAGGCCGAAGATCATGCGCAAAAAGCTGACCGCCAACGAGGTGGTGCGCTTGCTGGCACGTTCAAATAACACGCCGGAGATGACCCAGAAAAATGCAGTCAGCAGCGCAGAAAATTCACCAATATGGGTTGGATTCATGGCAGGTTCCTTAAAGACGCAATAGTATCACGAATGCGGATTTGGTGAGGGGAGAAGATGACAGTCGAATAGTCGACCAAAACTTCTCGCCCCAGGTTTTTGTTATCATTCGGAGACCAGCGCGTTCAGCATGGAGGGGGCAAGTACTGCTCTCATTGGTCCCAGCATCATGATTTCCGTTTTACGGCCGGGCATAAAATTAAAACTGGAATTGTTAGTGGTAGGTCATCTCACATGATTTTATTGGTTTGAACCCTACAATCCTGTTTATGGAAACAAAAAGACGGGCTGGCGCCCGTCTTTTGTCAATCTATACTGGTGGTTAGAGGTACTTCTTGATATTCTGGAGCATGTAGTCCCAGTTGATGATAGTATCGACCACTTTGTCGAGATAGGCTTTGCGGGCGTTCTGATAATCCAGATAGTAGGCATGCTCCCAGACATCGAGTACAAGCACTGCCTTCTTGTTATCGGTCCAGAGGTTATCAGCATTGGGGGTTTTGCCAATGGCAAGCTTGCCATCTTCTATCACAACCCATGCCCAACCACTGCCAAACTGGGTCATACCGGCATCAACCAACTTCTTCTTGAATTCTTCCACCGAGCCAAAGTCGCGCACCAGAATTGCTTCCAACTCTTCAGGCAACTTCGATTTATCGGCGGGGGTGAGGCAATCCCAGTAGAAATTGTGATTCCAAACCTGGCTGGCGTTGTTGAACAAACCTTGCTTTTCTGGTCTGGCAGCCGCAGCAGCAATGATGACTTCTTCGAGGGTCTTACCTTCCAGCTCAGTGCCGGCAATCAGTTCTTTGGTTTTATCCACATAGGCTTTGTGGTGCTTGCCGTAATGAAAGTTGATAGTCTCTTCAGAAATGATCGGTGCAAGGGCATCCTTCGCCCAGGTAAGTTCAGGTAACTCAATCGGTGTTTTCATCCAGGATTCTTTTGTGGAAATGTGATGGCTCATCTTTTCTCTCTTTCTAAATGAATGTATTTTCCTGAAACAAATTATAGCCAATCAAAGGGAATTTTACCAAGTGTAGGTCGGGGAATGTTATACACCTGTTCAGTTGACAATATTGATGACCGGTCCGCAACTTTGATTTGTCCTGAATGCTGAGATGTGCCTTTGATAGTACTAACATCAAAAAATTTTACAGATGGGAGTAAAATCCCCAGATAGCTGAGCCCTCTGGTACGAGAATTGCAATTCAACCTCCATATGGATATTACTCTACCACGGCTGCGAACGATCGGTCGAAAAAACGTGAATGATTTTGAGATAGAAAAACCTCAAAATAAGAGAAAAACCTGGCGGGTTATCATCGTCTTGGTGCTGCTTGGATTGGCTGTGAACCTGGTGCTGCCAAAGATAATGGATATCCGCCACGCGTTTGAAGTGATCCGCGAGATGACCTGGTGGGCGGTTGCCCTGGCAGTCGTAGCAGAAGGTTTGGCATATCTGGGTTTTGGCTACTGCCTGCGGGCTCTGCTGGATCTTCAGAACCATCGCATGAGCATTTTCGAAGGAGCCATGATCTCAATGGCGTCCTTCAGCATTGGATTGGTGGCGGGTGGCTGGATCGGCGCTGCCGCAGCAACGTATCGGTTCGTGAACAAACGTGGCGCCAGCAAATCCAGTGCCACAATTGCCGGGATCTTACCTTCCATGTTGGTCAATGCAGCCATTATCCTGGTCTCAATTGTTGGAATTGGTTTCCTAGCGATAACCGACCGGATCACACAAGCACAGTTGGTCCAATACGGCTTCTTTTTATTGTTTGTCATCATTTTCACCTACAGCTACCTCCTGGCTCTGGTTTTTCCGGCTGGAACTTATAAGTTAGTCAACTGGGCACTCTGGAATTGGGCGCGCTTGCGCAACAAACCCTATGACCCGGCGAAGACCAGGCAAAACGTCAACAGCCTGCTTTTGGCTTGGAAATCCTTGCGCAGGGGCAGTTGGTTCCGCCCACTGCTGGGTGCTTTTGCCTATATCCTTTTCGATATGGCATGCCTTTACCTGGTTGTCTTTGCGGCGGGTTATAAACTCCATTTGGGGGTACTCTTCGCGAGTTATGGAATTCCATTCCTGATCGCCAAGATCGCAATTATTCTGCCTGGTGGGGTGGGCGTGATCGAAGCCACCATGGCCGCGCTTTTCACCAGTCTTGGCGTTCCAGCGGAAATCAGCATCGTAGCAGTGATCGGCTACCGCCTGATCTCGTTCTGGCTGACAACATTCATAGGTCTCTCACTCAGTCCATTTTTAAACCGAACAAAATCGGTTCAACCCGACGAAATTCAAGCAAACTAAGCAATTTCCCCTATTCCCTCAAACGAAAAATAGCTCCGAAAGTAAAATCGCTGGGTGTCTAATTCATAGAACAAATGATATAATAATTGGTTGGAGATTAACCAAAATATGCCCACAGATAACCTGCGCGTGGTTGGCGCGCGTGAACACAACCTCAAGAACATCACGGTAGAAATACCCCGAGATAAGCTCGTAGTGATGACGGGTCTTTCCGGCTCAGGCAAGAGCTCATTGGCTTTTGACACGATCTTTGCGGAAGGCCAGCGCCGTTACGTGGAGTCGCTTTCTTCCTACGCCCGCCAGTATCTTGGGCAAATGGACAAGCCCGATGTGGACTCGATCGATGGCCTCTCCCCCGCAGTCTCGATTGACCAGAAATCAACATCCAACAACCCCCGTTCCACGGTTGGCACGGTGACAGAGGTTTACGATTACTTCCGCTTGCTTTTTGCCCGCGCAGGTGTGCCCCATTGCCCGGTCTGTGGACGGACAGTACAGAAGCAATCCGCGCAGGAGATCGTCGAAACGATCATGAATCTGCCGGTTGGGTCGAGGCTGCTTGTGTTGGCGCCGATGGTGCGGGAACGCAAAGGCACCTATCAAGCGCTCTTTGATGAGATTGGAAAAAGCGGCTTTACACGCGTGCGGGTGGACGGATTGGTTTTCAATCTTGATGAGCAGATCGAGATCGATCGCTACAAACAACACACGATTGAAGCGATTGTTGATCGCGTTGTGATCAACACGCCTGAATCTGAAGAAGAACGCCTCAGCATGATCTCCCGCCTGACTGACTCGGTCGAGACTGCCCTGAGATTTGGCGAGGGCTACATCACCGTGCATAATCTCAGCGCGGATCCTCCGGAAGATATCCAATTCTCTGAGAACCTGGCCTGCCCGGAGCACGGATCCTTGCTGATCGAGATCGAACCCCGTACTTTTTCGTTCAATACGCCCCATGGAGCTTGTCCGGTCTGCCAGGGTCTGGGATCCATGGAAGAAGTCAATCCTGACCTCCTGATCCCGAATAAGACCAAGAGTTTGCGCAATGGTGCCATTGTTATGTCTGACTGGTCGCCAAAAGATAGCGGTGGTTACTCGTGGCAAATGATTGAAGCCCTGGCAAAGCATGCCGGCTTCAGCGTGGACAAGCCCATCAGTACACTCAACGAGAAGCAATTGGATCTCCTGCTTTATGGAACCCGGGGGGAAGAAGTGCAGGTTGAGTACATCGGGCGCAGCGGCAGGCGCAGCACCTTCAGCACCCCATTCGAAGGGGTGATCGGCAATATGATGCGGCGCTACAAGGATACAGATTCCGAGTGGATCCGAGCGAAGATCGGGGGGTTCATCTCCCTCAAACCATGCCCGGAATGTCACGGAAAACGTCTACGCAAGGAAGCCCTGGGCGTAACCGTGGACGGTAAGAATATCATCCAGGTCACCGAGTGGTCTGTCAACAAGACGCTCGATTGGGTCCAGCACCTGATGGATGCACAAGGATCTCCCCTAACCAAGCGCGACATGGTGATTGCTGACCGCATACTGCGAGAGATCAACTCCCGCCTGGGATTCATGGTGGATGTAGGTCTGGATTATTTGACACTCGAACGCTCCGCCATCTCTCTTTCGGGCGGCGAAGCGCAGCGCATCCGGTTGGCAACCCAGGTAGGTTCCAAGCTGATGGGTGTGCTCTACGTTTTGGACGAGCCGTCGATTGGGCTGCATCCCCGTGATAACAGCAAACTGCTCGAAACGCTCAAGGGTCTGCGCGATCTCGGCAACACACTGCTGGTGGTGGAACACGACGATGAAACCATTCGCTCGGCGGATTGGGTGATTGACCTTGGTCCCGGCGCGGGTGAAAAAGGCGGGTACCTGGTGGCAGAGGGCACACCGGAACAGATCGAAGCCTCTCCAAATTCCATCACAGGCGCGTATTTAAGCGGAAAAAAGTACGTCCCTATTCCCGAAAACCGTCGCACTGGAACCGGGCAAAGCCTGCGGATCATAGGCGCCCAGGAGAATAATCTCAAAAACCTGACGATCGATATCCCGCTTGGAAAGTTCGTTTGCGTAACGGGCGTTTCGGGCTCGGGCAAGTCGACCCTGACGGTGGAAATCCTGTATAACGCCCTGGCGCGTAAATTGATGGGCGCGCACACCAATGCCGGAAAGCATGAGCGCATTGAGGGGATCGAAAACCTCGACAAGATCATTAACATCGACCAATCCCCGATCGGTCGCACACCGCGTTCCAATCCCGCTACATACACCGGTATGTTCGACATGATCCGTGATTTGTTCGCCAGTTTGCCAGACTCAAAACTACGCGGCTACGATAAGGGGCGTTTTTCGTTCAACGTCAAGGGCGGACGCTGCGAAGCCTGCCGTGGTGAAGGTCAGCTAAAGATCGAGATGCAGTTCCTGCCGGATGTGTACGTGCCTTGTGAGGTTTGCCGCGGCAGCAGATACAACCACGAAACATTGCAGGTGCGTTTCAAGGACAAAAGCATTGCGGACGTGCTGAATATGACCGTGGATACCGCTTTGGAGTACTTTGAAGCCTTCCCGCGCATTAGCCGCAAACTCCAGACCTTGAAGGATGTTGGCTGCGGTTACATCCGCCTGGGGCAGCCTGCCCCGACGCTTTCGGGCGGTGAGGCGCAGCGTGTGAAGCTTTCCAAGGAACTTTCGCGGGTTGCCACTGGCAAGACCCTCTACGTTTTGGACGAGCCTTCCGTTGGGCTACATGCCGCAGACGTGCATATGTTGATCGAGGTGCTGCAGACCCTGGTTGACGCAGGCAATACGGTCGTGATCATCGAACATAACCTGGACATCATCAAAGTCGCGGATTGGATCATTGACCTGGGTCCTGAAGGCGGTGAGCGGGGAGGAGAGATCCTGGCAGAGGGCAAGCCGGAAGATATCTGCAAAGTGGAAGGCAGCTATACCGGTCAGTACCTGCGCAAATATGTCCTCGATCATCACCGGCGAACCTGCAAGTAACCATCCACTTTTAGCAAAATCGCCATGCGATTATGGTAGGATTCACGCCAGAAACCAACACAACAGGAAGTTATTATGTTTAGAACTCGCTTTGCTCCCAGCCCGACCGGCTACATGCACATCGGCAACCTCCGCACCGCCCTATACGCTTACCTGATCGCGAAAAAGGCGGATGGCAAATTTATCCTTCGGATTGAAGATACCGACCAGAATCGCAACGTGCCTGAGGCTGTCGCGGCGATCTATCGCGGGCTGGAGCTGGCTGGCATCAGCTACGATGAAGGTCCCGACAAGGACGGTGGTTTTGGTCCATATGTGCAAAGCCAGCGGCTGCCCATCTATAAAACCTACGCGCAGAAATTGCTCGCGAGCGGACGTGCCTACTACTGCTTCTGCGGCAAGGAAGACAAACCCGCCCTTGAAGCCAGCAATGAACGCGTGGAAGGCTACCGCGACCCATGCCGCGACCTAAGCTCGAAGGAAGTGGAAGCCCGCTTCGCTGAAGGTTTGGTGCCAGTTGTGCGCCAGCGCATTCCGCTGGAAGGTGTCAGCAGTTTTGATGACCACGTCTACGGGCACATCTCAATCGAGAATAGACAACTCGATGACCAGGTGCTGCTCAAATCCGACGGCTTTCCCACCTACAACTTTGCCAACGTTGTTGATGACCACTTGATGGAAGTTTCGCACGTGATCCGCGGGCAGGAGTATCTCTCTTCCACGCCAAAGTACAACCTGCTTTATGAAGCTTTTGGCTGGGAGCATCCGGATTACATCCACCTGCCCCACATCATCCGCGAGGACGGCGCCAAGATGAGTAAGCGCAAGGGTGACCCTTCCTTCGAGGACTTGGTGCGGATGGGGTTCCTGCCCCAGGCGATCGTGAATTATGTCGCGCTGCTGGGCTGGAATCCGGGGGACGAGCGCGAATTCTTCATGATGGAAGACCTGATTGACGCGTTTGATATGGACCGGATTAACAAAGCCAATGCCGCTTTTTCGATCGACAAACTGCGATGGCTGAATGGAGAGCACATCCGCTCGCTTAGCCCTGAAGCTTTCCATAGAATTGCCCTGCACTTTTATCCTAAAGGGTTGAAGGGCTTTGACCTGGCTAAGATCAGTCAGCTGATCCAGGTTCGGACAGAAACACTGACCGATATTCCACAATTGGTTGGATTCCTGGCTGCCCTGCCGGAATACTCCGAGGAATTATTCGAGAATCAAAAATCGAAATCGACGCTTGAGAGCTCCCGCGTGGTTCTGGAGGCTGTTTTACCGCTGTTGGAAGCACTGGAAGCCTGGAGCAATGAAGGGCTGTTTGAGGTCCTGAAAGCCTTCGCCCAGGAACGAGGTTTCAAAGTTGGGACGGTCATGTGGCCAATCCGCACAGCCCTCTCCGGTAAGGAAACCTCCCCTGGCGGCGCGACCGAGCTGGCAGCGCTGCTCGGGAAAGAGGAGTCCCTGCGCCGGATCAAGCTTGGTTTGAGCAAATTGGGGTAAATTTGCGTCACTGACGACTCTTGTGCATATCCGTACGGTGGGGGCTTGCTCCCACCGCACCATTTGTAATTGGGTTGATATTGCGGCTGGACTGAAGCCCAGCCCTATCAATACTTTGTCGTGCCCGATATGGGTATCCAAAAGTTAACAGATGGATCGCCGCGCTTTACTCGCGATGACGGAATAAAATAAAGCGTGATGGCGGATTGGAAGCACACCAAAGTCACCAGAGATAAAGCTCGCAGTGCTTCCAATCACGCCCTACATCTAATTTCCTAGCCCCACAACTACTTTGTTGCGCCCACCAGGGTATAAACTGACACTTTGTGATCCTTCAGCGGTACAATTCTTGCACTAAATAAGCGTAAAAGGCAACGAGTTATGATACCCATCCTCGACATTCTGCCGGTTCTGTCGGTGTATCCGTATGCACTGCTCTATTACGCTATCCTGCTCGCTTCCGCGGGACTGGCGCTTTTTGCTTTCCGGCGTGCCAACCCCACTAACAATCCCGCCTTGCGCAATAGTTTATTGGTCATTTTTTTCAGCCAATTGATCCTGCTGACGCTGAGCTTAATGATCTACCAGGGTTTTTCGCAGTTAAGCCTGGTCTTCCCGATCGCTTTCCGGGCACTGACGCTTGTGTGCATCCTTTGGTTCTTGAAGGCGCTTTTCTGGCAGCCGCAGGAACGCCATGGATGGCTGATCTGGGTGCTCACGGTACTTATCCTGACTGCTGCCAGCCTCCTAGCCCTGTTCTGGCTGCCACTGGCAGGCGAGCAGAGCTTTAATGGTTCCTGGCAGGATTTCATTTGGGTTGGGTTGACCCTCCTGACTATCACAATTGGGGCCATCGTTTATCTTCTACAAGACCGCGCAGACCGGGCTGAGGGGATCCTCATTCTCGTGCTGGCAGCCATGGGTTACCTGTTTTACCTGGCATTACCCAATGATGGCAATCTGCCGGCCTCGGTGATGGTCAGCCAATTGCTTTACTATCCCCTGCTGATCAGCCTGGCATGGCAGCGTAAAAAGCTTGTTCCACTCGCTCAACCGGCCACCGCTGAACGACGCGAACTCTCTAGTGAGGTCGCTGCCCGCATGCTGGACGTAAGCTTGCAGCAGACCAACACCCAGATCCAGCGCAGCCTGACACACAGCCTCGGTCTCCATCTGCTGGCTGACTTATGCGGTTTCCTGGTCACTGACAAAGCGAATAACAGTCTGACGCTGCTAAGTGTGTACGATCTAATTCGCGAGGAATTTCTGGGAACGGTTGAGCTTCCCAATAAGGATTTTCCTGTTTTGACTGCTCATCTCGAAGACCGTGAAATTTTGGTTTCCAACACACCTAAAGAGCACGCTCAGGAAAAGAATGCCTTGATGGAATTGATCTGCTACAATCAGATCGGTAATTTACTCTTCTACCCCCTGAACCCCATCGACGCGCCAGTTGGGCGAGGGCTGCTCTGCCTGAGCCCATTCACAGGAAAGGCCTGGAGCCCCAAAGAGCTCGATCAGTTGAGTGTGATTGCTCCAAAAGTCAATGAGATCCTGGATGAATCGGCAGATATTGAGCAAAAAGCCACATCAGCCCAACGGCTACAAACTCTATTGAATCGCGTCCAACGCGAGCGGGCACAAACTGAGGAACAATTCGTCCAATCGCAGAACCTTCTGGCGCAACTGCGCCAGGAACTGCATGTCACTGGTCAGACGCACGAATCTGAAGTTGAAATGTGGCTTACCCGCCAGGAGACACTCGAAGATCAACTTGAGGACCTCCAAAACACCTTGCAGCAGAACGAGGCAACCATCGCCCAGGCAGAAGCGCTGCGGCTGGAGAAAGAACAGCTCGAGCGTTCCATGGCGCAAAACACCCAGCAGATGGAAGGGCTTCGCACTGCCCTGGATCAGGCTCGCGACATGCTCGAGCAAATCAGCCCCCAACCCGCTTTCAGTTCTACAGATAAACCCACCCTCGGCTTGACTGACGAACTACAGGCATTGTTTGACAGCATTAATTCGAAAACTGATCAAAAGCAAATCCGCATTTGTATAGAAAACACATTGTCAGCAGAACCCATTCCTGAAACCAAATCACATTTGCTCCAACTAAGCGGTTCATTACTGCAGAACGCATTGTCAGTTAGCAAAGCTGGATCAGAAATCCTGCTGGAGCTACTGCCTTCTCATGATCAGCCGGGTTACATAGAACTTCGCGTCAGCGATGCTGGACAAGGGTTGAAGCCTGAGGATCAGACGAAATTCCTTGAAAATCTCAATTCCAGTGCCATATCTGCTGGACAAAGCCAGGGCGAGTTCGGTGCTCTCCGCGAGGCTGTTGATCTGGCTCAGAGCCTGGGCGGACACTGGTGGATCCACTCCGTGCCCGATACGCTTACCATTCATCGCCTGGCAATCCCGCTAAACAGTGGTCCAGACACGACTGGCAATAATCTTGCTACAACTTCCCAGGAAAAGTAATAAGCCCATGCGCCTGAAGAAACATCAATCCATCACTCTCGCGGTTTTGTTGGTCACAACCCTGGCTTTTGTCGGGGTCATTTTTGCAGGTGTGATTGTCGCAGCAATGGCTCGTTCAGAAACATCCCCGTACCATGTCAGTTTTAGGGATTACCAGATCACGGCTACGCCTTATCAGCCGAATTCATTTGCGAACATTCTTGAAGATGGCACCATCGAACTCATCCCACAGCCTGTCCTCACCCCAACGCCTGTGCCTGTCATCCCGGTTGGGGAATTGCCGGAAAACCAGTTAAATATCCTCATGCTGGGGGTGGACGATTTTGGAGCAAACAATTTCCGCACGGATGTGATCATCCTGGCTTCGATTAATCCCAAGTACAAAACCGTCAGCCTGATCTCTTTCCCGCGCGATCTGTACGTCACCATCCCAGGCTACTGGTCCAATCGCATTAACACGGCCTGGTCTTTAGGTGGATTTGAATTGCTGGCGCAGACATTTGAAGCCAATTTTGGCATCCGCCCGGATAATTACATGATGGTCAACTACAACGGCTTCAAAGATGTTGTCAACAGCCTGGGTGGGATCGATGTGAATGTCACTGAAGAATTACAAGATGCCTGTGAGACCAACCCCTCCGGCTGGTGCATCCTTGAACCTGGCGAAACGCACATGGATGGCAGTCAGGCTCTCTGGTACGCGCGATCCCGCAAGACCACCAGCGATTTCGATCGCAACCGGCGCGCGCAGGATGTCGTGATGGCTATTTTCCGAAAAGCAGTCAACCTCAACATGCTCATCAAAGTCCCAGAACTATATGGTCTTTATCGGGAATATGTGGACACGGATGTGCAACTGAAGGATGCCCTGCCACTGCTGCCGATGGCATCATCGCTGATGGACTCGGAAAACATCCACAAATATGCAGTCACCCCTCAGATGGTTTCCAACTGGATCACTGCTGAAGGCGCAATGGTGCTGATGCCCGACTATTACTCCATCTCAAACATGTTAAACGAAGCCCTGTATCGGAACGAATAGCAAGCTGTGGTGAAAAAAAAGCCCGGGTTTTCCGGGCTATTTACTTTAAGGGAGGTTTTCCGCCATAACTACATTCTGGATCGCTTCGCTGATGCGATAGGCTGTATCCACACTGTTCATGGTATAGAGGTGGATGCCGCGAATGTCGTTATCGATGAGGTCCATGATCTGTTCGACGGCATAAAAGATACCCGCGTCACGCAGAGCTTCGGGCTTGTTGGCGTACTTGCTGAACAGGCGTGAAAGTTTGGCTGGCACGCTAGCCCCGGAAAGCGCAACGGTGCGCTCGATTTGCCTGAGGCTGGTGATCGGCATGATCCCGGCTACGATTGGTACGTTGATCCCATGCGCGGTTGCCAGATCACGGAAGCGGTAAAATGCCTCGTTATCAAAGAAAAGTTGGGTTACGAGGTGGGTTACGCCATTGGAAATTTTGTGTTGCAAGTTGCGCACATCTTCTTCCAAAGAAGGCGCCTGATAGTGCCCTTCGGGATAGCAGGCTCCCATCAGATTGAAATCAGGCTCACATTTTTTTATGAATTCGGCCAGGTCACTGGCGTAACGAAAGTCTTCTTTGGGGGGCACGTCAGGACTGATGTCACCACGCAGAACCATCAGGTTCATCACCTGGTTTTCCTTGAGTTTTGCCAGCGTCTCAATCACATCCTGCTCAGATGAATTGACGCAGGTGATGTGCGCCACAGGCTCAATGTGGTAATGAGTGCGGATCAAGGAAGCGATCTCAACCGTTTTCTCCCTTTGAGCAAGGCTGCCGCCTGCCCCGTACGTTACGCTAATGTAATCCGCGGGCAAACCCCGCAATCGAAGCAGGGTGTTATAGATCACATCGTAGGAACTATCTTTCTTCGGAGGAAAGATCTCCAGCGAATAGCTGACCTTTTTGTGTTTGAAAATATCAGAAATGTTCATGTTTCACCTGTTAATCAGTTCTTATTTTCGCAATTTTCCCGCTAATTATACATGCAATAATTTTCCGGGATTGGGCTTCCTCAGGTAGGAAGGCTTTTGTACCATCGCCAAATTTCCCATGCTTCCTGACGCCAAACCACCCACATAAATAAAAGAGGCAGAAAGGCGTGATAGTTGAATAAGATCGATCAGGAAAGTGAAGGCAAATATGGTCTCGTCCTTGTAGGGTAGGTTGGCGTCAGGGTATCTTGCCCTGTCTTCACATCGAAATAGCCAACCCACCAAAAACAGCATTCTTCCTTGATGATAGCGTTGATACTAGATTTGCTTGTGCTGCGGTGGGTAGGCTTTATTACCATCACCTGATTTCCCATTTTTCCTGACGCCAACCCACCCTTGTATCTTTATAGTGATCTCAATTAAGCTATATACAGAGTTCAGTCAGGAAGGTGAGGGTGAATCCGTACCCACCCTTTGGAGTAAATCCTGAGACGTAGAAAGGATCCCCTCACCCATTTCTTCACAAAGATCGGACGGTATCTGGAGCGTAAGAGCTCGTATTCACAAGGTTGATCCGAAGATTGCGCCTGACTGATAGAGATAGTTTAGCAAAAGAAAGGGTAAACATGCAAGCAGGAGAAGGGATCATCGGGATAGACATTTCAAAAGACAGTTTTGATGTAGTGCTGCGTGGGACAGGTTCAGAGCAACATCGGGTATTCAGCAACGACCAGAAGGGTTTCACGTCCCTGGTAGCTTGGGCTGGGAAACAACCTGAGCGGGTGGCGCATGTCTGTATGGAAGCGACAGGCAGTTACTGGGAGGGGTTGGCAGAAGCCCTGTATCAGGGAGGATACACGGTAAGTGTTGTCAATCCATATCAGATCAAACGGTATGGGGACCATCTGCTGAACAGGA
>DAOOPV010000046.1:0-17603 GCA_035388405.1 Anaerolineaceae bacterium | reverse complement strand
TTACAGCGCAAAGCGTACCAGTGATCACTGGAACCTGATGGGGTTGATTCAATGGCTCTGAGGTCTTCCATCTCCCTTTTACCTTGCGTGTAATTATAACGTGTCAGCGGGAGATGTGGACCTGCCCGAAGTATGTAACAGACATGCATCTTTTCGAACAAATGGTGGAGATTCTTATGACCTATGCAACCCTTAATGCCGTTTTCTCAATCTCCCCATATCCGATACAACTCCCCCTTCACTGGAACGGGCACTGTCCTTATAATATATTTCAAATCAGATAAGGACGGAATATGGCAAAGAGCATCGTAATAGCGTTGGGTGGCGGTGGGGTCAGAGGTATTGCCCACCTCGGGGCAGTTCAGTGTCTCCTGGATAATGAATACGAGATCAACGGGATCGCGGGAACAAGCGCGGGTGGAATGTTTGGCGCGCCTTTGGCCGCCCAGGTACCCTCAAGAGAAATCCTTGCCGCGGTTATCCACTTTTTCAAAAGCCCTGATTTTCGCCGTGCTTCTACCGACTCTGCTTCGTTGGTTGGAACCACCGGGATCGAACACGTGCTGGCAAAATTCATCGAAGGCAAAACCTTCAAGGATCTGCCCATCAGTTTTTCTGTGACCGCTGTCAGCCTGAAAACCGGCGAGGAAGTGGTCATCAATGAAGGCGATGTCATGAAAGCTGTGCTTGCAACCATTGCCATTCCAGGCGTTTTCCCAACCATGGGAGAAGATGTTCTCGTGGATGGCGGTGTTTTGGATCCAATTCCGGTCGAACCAGCGCGAGCACTGAATCCCTCTTTGCCTGTTGTCGCTGTTGTGCTCCATACAAAACCGGCCGATTTTTCTCCCTTACAGTCGAGTGCAGTCGTGATTGACCAGATTCCCGAGGCGATCGTTGACCGGCTGACAAGAACGCGGCTTGGCGAGTCCCTGAGGAATATGAACGTTGGGGTAGAGCTTGGATCGGACCGTCTGACGGAGCTGAACCTTGAGATTTCCAAACCGGATGTGATCGTCAGACCAATTGTGGGGCATTACGGGACACTGCAAAAAGTCGATCCGACTAAACTTTTCGATGAAGGCTATCGGGCTATGGAAGAGCAGCTGCCCGCCCTGGCTGACGCGCTTTCGTTTGTGAAAAGGATCAGGCGAATCTCAAAATACACAACAGCAAAAACGGAATAGGGGTTTATCCTCGCCGCAGGATGGTGATCAGTGAGAGAAACAACCCAAGACCTGCGAGGGTGATGATCACGTACCCAATTGGGATGCCTCCGGTAGCGGTAGCGCCAGTTTCAGCTTGAAATGTGGGTATTAGCAGAGCAGGCGGTTCAGTAAAGGTGGGCAGACGCGAAGGCTGAGCAGTGATGATAAATTGCGCTGCCAGTGTCGGATCGATGGTTTTTGTGATGGATGGGGTTTCAGTTGGTGGCGCCTGCAGCATCGGCAAAGTGCCTCCAAAGACCTCCACGCGATCCAAAACCACCCAACCTCTGTCGCCCGGTGCTCCGGCATACTCGATCTGGACATAGCTGCCATAGTAGCCAAAAGCTTTGGCTTCCTGCCCCACCTGGAACACACCCACCTGGGATGAGGTCGGGCTGGGTCCGCTGCGCACATTCAATGGAATCTCTGGTTGTCCGATTGCCCGTACCCACAAACCCCTGGGCGTGCCGGTGACAGTAGCCATCTCGAGTGTTGGGAACTGACCTGCAACCGGAGTTGTGATCCCGGGCATCATGATCAACAAGGTAACCAGGATGATACCTAACGCCATGGCGATTTTTGTTGTCTTTTGTCTTGTATTAGCAGCCATTCTTGTTGCCTCAACCTTTTCCCGATTATAATCTAAAGCTGAACGCATTATCGATTGAGAGACGACATGACCACACGCATATACCATGGAGATATTCATCCTGAGGACATAGCCAGGAATTTGATTGCTTATTACAACCGCGGTAACTACCAGGTTCAGCGTTATGGCTCCGGGGACAAACTCGCAGTACAAATCGCGACCCGGCAGAACCGACGATCAGGCGGGCAAACAGCTCTGACGGCCAACATTGCCAAAGTTGAGGATGGTGTCAGCGTAACCTTGAGCAATCAGATGTGGTTTGGTCTGGCAGCCAGCCTGGGTCTGACAGCAATCAGTGCGTTAAGGAACCCGCTGACATTGATCAATCGCATCGATGATATCGCGCAGGACGTTGAAACTCTACAGATGGAAGAGGACACCTGGGAAGTCATCAATCAAACCGCACGTCAGCACGGAACCGGGAAACGCCTCTCAGAACGGCTTAGCCGCACCGTGTGCCCTTACTGCCTCACTGCCAATCCTATCGCTTCCGCGCGCTGCCTGGCATGTGGAGCGCCCCTCGGTGAGGTTCAGCCTGTAACCTGCATGCAGTGTGGATTTGTGGTCAACAAGCAAGAAAAAATCTGTCCGAACTGCAAACGACCTCTTATTTAAGCGTCGTTAGATAAACATATTTATTTATTCATCTATTCAATCCGGGCAGCACCCGGAGAGGTGAGTTTATGATCAAAATCATTGCCGATACGACATGTGGTTTGCCGCTTGATATTCTTAAACAGGCTGGAATTGAAACACTGCCGCAATTCATCACTTTTGGCACCGAAACATTCCGTGATGACACGGAAATGAACACGGAGAGTTTCCTTGAAAAGCTGCGCGCTTCCAAGACCCTCCCGGGAACTGCCGCGCCTCCTCCAGCACTCTATACACCGATTTATGAGCAGATCCTGGCTGCTGGTGACACAGCACTGGTGATCACGCCCTCTGCCAAAGTCAGCGGCACATTTCGAAGCGCAACCGTTGGAGCAGGCGAGTTTCAGACTGACCGAATTCACATTATTGACAGCAACACAGTTGCCGGCGGCTTGGGTTCTCTGGTGCTGGCGGCAAAAAAATGGGCGGATGCTGGTTTGACAATTGAGGAAATTAAAGAAAATCTTGAAGACATGTCTTCCCGTGAGCGCTTGTTCTTCCTGGTTCCCACCCTTGAGTACTTACACAAAGGTGGAAGAATCGGAGGGGCATCAAAGCTCTTCGGTACACTTCTGCAGATCGTGCCAATCCTGACAGTTAAAGAAGGTCAGGTAGAACCCTTTGATAAAGTCCGTACAGTAAAACAGGCCGTACGCACAATTGTTGATTTAACCGCTGAGTATTGCAAAGATAATCCCGAAGCGCATCTCACAGTTAGCCAGTGCGACTCTGAACCTCTGTTGACCCAGGTTACCCAGGAGCTTACCGCTGCCACGGGCATCCAGAATATTCCCAAGTACACCGTTCCGCCGGCGATTGTCGTGCATGCTGGACCGGGTTTGATCGAAACCAGCTGTTTTATTGCCCGATCCTAGACTTTCGGAAAGCCATCTAAGGTCAGAAATCTAATGGAAGGCGAAACACCCGCACTGGAATTGTCATCAACTCGTGATTGGGTCCTTTTTACGGATGAAAGCCTGGTGGTGATCAACAAGCCAGCAGGATTGCGTTCAGTGCCAGACGGTTACGATCCTTCCCTGCCTCACATACGTTCGGTTCTTGAGCCATTTTTAGGTAAGCTCTGGATGGTGCACCGGCTGGATAAAGAAACTAGTGGTCTGATGGTCCTGGCGCGGGATGCAGATGCTCACCGCGAGCTCAACCGCCAATTTCGGGAGCATGAACCCATCAAACACTACCTGGCACAGGTTGCTCCCCAGCCGTTATGGAACAAAATAATTATCGAAGCGCCATTGAAGGTCAATGCGGACCGCGCCCACCGCACACGCGTTGATTTTGAAACAGGCAAACCCGCCCGGACAGATTTCTTGGTTCGGCGGCGCGAAGAAAACTGGGCTGAACTCGACTGCACACTCCATACTGGAATCACGCACCAAATTCGTGCTCACCTTTACCACCTGGGTCTCGGCATCCTCGGGGATCCCCTTTACCAGCCCCCGCAATTCAAAGCCGCCTCAAAACCGGAAGTAAACCGCATGATGCTTCATGCTTCAGAGCTTACCTTTACGCACCCCAAAACCGGAGCTGTTTTGCAATTTTCTGCCTGAGGATCAAGCCCACAAAGAAGGATGTTTTTGTCGGATAGACGTAAACCCGTGCAGACCGATGATCACATGGTCGAGCACACGGATATCCAGCAGTTTCCCAGCCTCAATGATCGCGCGTGTCATGTTGACGTCTTCCGGGCTTTCGGTTGGATCCCCCGAGGGATGATTGTGAGCCAGCATAACAGCGTTGGCATTCTTGCTGACCACCAACTTAAAGACCTCACTCACCCGCACAGTCGTAGCATCCTGTGAACCCTTGTACAGCTGCTGGCTCCCCGTTACGACGTTGCGGGCGTTCAGCCAGACCACCCAAAACTCCTCCTGATCGCTCCCTCTTAAGTCATGCCCGAGCATCTCCACCAAATCCTGCGGAGTTTTGATAACCCACTTTTCTCCCCGTTCCTCTGAGCTCAGGCGGTAACCAACTTCGACCGCAGCCTTGATGCGGGCTGCCTTGGCTTCCCCCACACCCTTGATTTCCAACAGTCGTGAAACGTCTTCCCGATGTATCCCGCTGAAGCCGCCCAGATCCTGGAGGATCTGCTGAGCCAGATCAATTGCGCTGGTGCCTGCACGACCGCTTCCCAGCAAAACCGCTAGCAGCTCAGCATCGCTCAGAGCCCGCACCCCCTTCTGCAATAAACGCTCTCGGGGACGTTCATCTTCAGGCAGATCATCGATCAGAAGGGTTGGACGGTCATCAGACATGCCACAATTTTACCCGTTTCCGCATGTTATAATCGCCTCAATTAAGGAATCCAATCATGCTCACTGCCAGATTTCCCGCGCGTTATGATCACCTGAGAGCCATCTCTGCGTTTGTCATGGACGCAATCAAAGACATCCCCTTCGATAGCCGTCAGCGCTACGCCATCGACCTGGCGGTCGATGAGGCCTGCTCGAACGTGATCGATCATGCTTATGCAGGCGATGACCAGGGTGAGATCCGGATAATCCTTGATTTTCTAGAAATCGGTTTGAAAATCACCATCCAGGATGACGGCGCGCCTTTCGACCCGGATTGTGTGGTGGAGCCGGATCTGACCAGCCCGCTTGAAACGCGCTGTGAACGCGGCTTGGGTGTTTACTTGATCCACGAAGTGATGGATGAAGCTTCCTGGGACTTCTCCACTCCAGGTGTCAATCAACTTACGCTGCTCAAGTATTTCACCCCCAGCCAAAAAACCGAGAAAAATGTCAGACCCTAAGAATTCCCAGGTTCAGCCACCGCGACCCGACTATCTGAAGGTGATTGCTGAGGTCTCGCAAACCATCAACAGCATCCTTGACCTCGACCAATTGCTGACGCGGGTCTCGGAGTTGATCCGAACCAAGTTCAACATCCCCTACGTGCATATTTTTCTGAAGCAATATGTGCCCCACACCCTGGAATTCCGGGCTGGTAGCGGCGACCGCGCCAAAACTTACCAGGATTACCAGATCGCGTTCAACCTCGATGCAACGCAGGGTCTGATCACGCTCACCGCCCGCACTGGCAAAGTGCAGTTGGTAAATGATGTTTCCACGGATCCCCGACCTCTGCCGAACCCGATCACGGGGGTCAAGGAAGGCTCTGAATTAGCCTTGCCGCTAATTTTTGGGGGCAGGATCCTGGGGGTTCTGGATCTCCAAAGTGAGCAGGTCAATGCCTTTTCTGAAGAAGACATTGCAGTTTTTGAGACATTAAGTGCGAATGTAGCCGTGGCAGTGCGTAACGCCAGCTTGTATCGCTCCGAAATCTGGCGCACCAAGAACTCAGAAAAATTCCGTGAGACGGCTGAATTGCTCTCCCAATCGATCCCTTTGCAGGATTTTTTTAGCGCAAGCCTGGAAAACATCCTGGAATTACTGCCCGGAGAAGCCGGAAGTATCTGGTTGCTCCCCCCACAGGATTTTAGCGCAGAAGCACCCGCTGCAAAACATCTTTTCCTGACTGCAATGAAGACGCCCGAAAGAGATTCGGTTCCCGATTTTCAGATGGAAATTGAGCTTGGCGAGACCTGGTTCCACCCTGGGGATGAGCCAGAAAATACCATCATTAGACAACCTGGCAACCTTGGAGACCCCATTCAACAAGCACTAAATCTTCCAACGAACTTTTCCAGCATCGCCACAGTCATCACCATCTCCGGGCAAGTCGTTGGGGTGCTGGTCTTGCATGAAGGCACACCCGGGCGTTACGGACCCGAGTCCGAAGGAATCTGCGCGACTTTCGCTGGCTATCTTGGCAGCGCCATTGAAAAAGATCGCCTGGACCAGGAAACCCAGTCTCAAACCTACTACACGTCTGTGATGCTCCAGGTGGCAATGGCCACCCGCAACCTCTCAGACGCGTCCAGCCTGTTGAGAACTTCAGGTGAGTTCATCCTGTCTCTGATCGGTGGCGCATCCGTCGCCTTGATCCTGAAAGATGCGGAGACCAACGCGTTTCAACTCCAGGCTGCGTTGGGGGAAGGTACGGCAACCTGCAATCTTGATGAACCCTGCACAGTCGCCAATTCGCCGCTGCTCGAGCAAACCCTCCAAGCAGGCAAGCCGGCTGCTATGCCAGCCGCGGGTTGCTCCCCGGATATCGCCAGAAACCTGCTGCTCTCTCCACAAGATACCATCCTGCTATTCCCTCTTATCGCACACGAACGTCAGATCGGGCTGCTGATGCATACCAGTAAAGAAGCCTACATCCCCCTCCCTCCAGAATTGATCCTTGGCACTCAGCGCTTCGCCTTGCTTGAAGGCATCGCGCAGCAGACAGCCGTCAGCTTACAGAACATCGAACTGATCCAGGCCAAACAAGCGGAAACGGTGATCTCGAACGTTCTGCTCCAGATTACCAACCTCTTTGTTGCATCCAAGAACCTGCAGCAAACCCTCGGTGAGATCATTCGGGTCCTTCTTGAGACAACTAACTCAGAGGAAGTTGCAATTATCCGATTTGACCCGGAAGACGATCGCGCGGCTCTGCGGTACCTTGCAACAAAGCAGGGCAGTTACACCTACGACTTCGAGAATCAAGTCCCCCTCAGCCAATTGAAAACTGCCCTGGCAGGGCTCGATCAGGCTGGTCATTTGATCCTCCCTGGTAATTTGTTGGCACGATCCGGCTATGCGGATTGTATGAGTGATCTCGACAGAACGAATTTGAGCAGCATGTGCTTTCCCTTAATCGTTCCGGGAGAAGTTCATGGGCTGCTGGTTTCTGTTGAATTGGATCGTCCGGGTCGCGGCCAGCGCGTAGACCTGCTTAAGGAAGCCTCAATGCAGATTGCATCCGGCATTCAGAACTACATCATGCAAACCATTCAACATAATCAAACCCTGATCGACCGCGAGTTACAGCTGGCAAGGCAAATACAAAAGACATTTCTACCAGAAAATTTACCCAGACTGCCCGGTTACGACCTGGCCGCCGAGTGGCAAACCGCCAGACAAGTGGGAGGGGACTTTTACGATGTATTCGAGCTCTCCCCCGGGAAGTTTGGGCTCACCATCGCGGATGTCTCGGACAAAGGCTTGCCGGCTTCGCTGTATATGACTGTCAGCCGTACCCTCATCCGCGCCAGGGCGCTCGAATTGGAGTCGCCAGCCCGTACGCTTGAAAAGGTCAATCATATCTTGCAGCTCGACTCGAGCGAAGGATTCTTTGTGACCGTCTTTTACGCCATCTTGGAACTTGAAACCGGAAAAGTGACCTATTGTCTGGCAGGGCATAACCCTCCCTGGTGGCTGCGTCCAGAGCAAGGCGAGCTCCAAATGCTCAGTAAGGGCGGCATCGCCCTGGGCATGATGGATCCCATCAGTCTCAAGGATCAGGAATTGGTGCTCGAGCCAGGTGACGGGTTGGTGTTATACACCGATGGCATCACGGAAACCTTCTCACCTGAAGGGGAAGCCTTTGGAGACGGCCGCTTCAAGTCCAGGCTTCAGTCCTTACTGGGAGAAACTGCCAGGGGGATCGTTGAAGGCATTGGCGTTACCGTGGATGATTTCCGAGCCGGCAGACCTCTGGATGATGATTACACCCTCCTGGTAATCCGCCGGGAGTAATCATGCTGTCCTTGCAAGCTCTCCGGATTGCGACACGTTCCCCTTTTAGATGCCGTGTCTGACCAAGATGTGGCAATCCTAGCGGTGTCGTGTGCCGTGCCTGCCAAAATGAGGTCTGTCGTAGAGGCGACGCATGCGTCGCCTCTACCGCCATATGGACAAGTACGCGTGCTCTAAACGCACTCGTCGCCTCGTCCGCTAGATGCAACAAGAAATCCTGCCACAAACACTTGCATAACACCTACAACTGCTTGAAACATGTAAAATTGTTACATGAAACAAACCCCTTCATTTCCACCACGCCGCAGCCTTCGAGTGCCTGAATTTGATTATTCACAACCGGGTGCCTATTTTTTGACCATCGTCACCCATGAACGGAAACAATTGTTCGGTCAGATTGTAAATGGTGACGTGGTATTGGATGAGGTTGGAAAGATGGTAGAAGATGTGTGGATTACCGTACCAAAACATTTTAAAAATGTAGAATTAGGCGAATTCGTTATTATGCCAGACCATATCCACGGAATCATCTCAATCACCGTTGAGGCGACGCGTGCCGTGCCTGTCAAAAATGGGTCAGTCGTAGAGGCGACGCAGTGCGCAGCCTCCCCTTGCGGGATGCGTCACCTCTACCCAGGATATCCAAAGGCCCTATTCCCGGTTCGATCGGAGCAATCATTGGTTCATTCAAATCCGCGGCATCAAAGAGATTTCGTGAGATTCCCAACAATCAGGAAAAACATTTATGGCAGCGGAATTATTATGAACGTTTCATCAGGAACGAACGGGATTACCAGGCAATCTACGATTACATCATTGCCAATCCAATGAATTGGCAAAAAGATGAGGAATTTCCTCTCTCGTGGGGATAATCTTATTACCCTTGACCAATCGCCCAGGCACAAGGAACTCTACTGGCAGATCATGACTGGAATGGTCACCTGGGCAAGGATCTCGTCAATCGATTGGCTGAAAACCCGATCAAAAATCGAAGTGTTCTCATACCCCCCCAGGATCAACGTGGACACCGCCAAGCTTTCCGCCAGCCCAACCACATCAGCTGTAAAACTCTCCGAGCTACCCTGGTGATAATCTGCCTTCACCCCCAATCGTTCCAGGTAGGTCTGAACGTAGTAACGATTGATCTCGTCTTTATCCGATCCTTTTGTTACCAACAACAGATGCAGCTGGCAGCCATAGCGAGCAGCGTAATATGCTGCAATATATAGGGCTTCTTTGCTGGGCTGACCCCCATCAAACGGCAACAGGATGGAACTTACAACCAGCGGGTCATCTTTTACAAACAACACCGGGCGGCGGCTTTGTTGAAGGATGGTGATGATCCCGTGAGAAATGCGATCCATCAGGCTCGTCGCAGGCGGATGGCTCAGTTTGAGTACCAGCAAGTCAGAGAGCAGGGAGAACTCAAGCAGCGCGCTGGCAGGTTCGCCCTGGCGCAGAAAGAACTTCCCGCTCATGCCAACCTCTGAGAGCCGCTCATCGAATCGACGTTTATAATCCTCAATTTCCTCGTCAGGTTTTTGCGTATCCGCTCTTTCCACGTGTACACCGCGGATCGCCCCACCTTGACAACGGTTTACAAGCACCGCCTGCTCCAGGGCGATCCAATTGGGGTCATCATCGCTCAGTGCGACAGTTACGTGTTGAAAAAGGCAATCCTGGTAGGGACTTTCCGGGTGTTCGTCATCCCTCAGAAGGATCTGCATGATTTGTTCTTCAGCAGGGGACCAACCAGCCTCGGCTTTAATTCCCTCCTTATCAGCTGTGTAATCAAGGACATTCTCAGGCTTGAGAGCGATGCCCAGATCCTGTTGGAGCGTCTGTTGATGATCAAGCAGCCAAAGGTAAAGATCTGTCAGGGTTAAGTCACGAAAGGCGTGATGCAGACCGGAGCTTTCAATACTGGCAACAACCGGAAAAAAGAGCGTCTCGTACCAATGGATTGCAGCCTCTTCGAAACTGACCGGGCGTTCTTTTTCGATGCCCATGTAATATTGATGAACGGTGATGTGCTCTTTGAGCAGAGGATAATTCTCAACCAACTTCAGGCTAAAATCCACACCCGGCAAAATTTGGTCAATCCGGGTGTCCTCGAGGAAGTTGACATAAGCTGTCTTCAGGATCAGCTCATCAGAGGTGAGCGTGCTGGAAATTGGCACCTTGGTTTGAGTTTCTGTGACATAGGCTTCAATCGTTTCCATCCCCATTTCTTTGGCAATGGAAACACGATGGTTACCATCAATCACAAAATACGCATCACCAATCTGGTAAAGAGAGACAGGTGGTACGCCTTGGGCGAGCGGACTGGTCATGGCAGTTTTTACCTTCGCCCATCGGTCCATATCGTCATCCCGCAGCGGCAGAAAGTTTCGGTCAAAGTCCTGGATCCGGCTTACACTGCCGATAATGTCCTTTAGGGGAACCTGCCGGACGCCACGATCTGTCTGGCTGACGGCACGTAGCTTCGTGGAGATCTCATCATAAGGCAATAGGTCGAGAGATCGCCCCTTGATGCCTGCCCAAAAGCGCTGCATGGCAGCTTTAGACCTGGCACGGCGAAAGTCATCGAGAGCCTGCCTATAAGTATTTGCATCTTCCATGGCTTGATTTTAGTCCAAATCGAAGATCGTTTACCAACATTGTCAAAAAGATGCAACCGCTGACACCACAAAACCACCCTGCTGATTTTTGAATCTCTTCCATGCAACTAAATTCCGCCGACCGTAGGGTGGGTTGGCGTCACAGAACTCAAACCAACAAATACATTAAAAGAGCCAACCCACCAACATTTCTAGTATCCTAATGGTGGGTAGGCTTTTACAAGCCTTCCAAATTCCCAAACTTCTGAACGCCAACCCACCCTACCAATTGCGATGATGGGCTTCCAGTGATTCTCGATTCCTTTCCATGCTATAATTTTTCCCGGAGAAACGAGTTTTTGCTGCCCTATGACCCAACCGACGACGCCTGATCCCATCGACTATCTGCTCATTGGGCACGTTACTGCTGATTTACAAGCGGATCAGAGCATCAGCCTGGGGGGCACTGCAAGTTTTTCCGGTCTGACGGCTGCCCGCTTGGGGCACAACGTGGGTCTGGTGACCAGTTGCGCCAGTGATATGGCGCTCGACCCTCTGGCTGGCATCCAAACATGGGTCGTTCCTGCAGAAAAGTCTACCGTCTTCCTCAATCAGGGTTTTGGGAGTTCCCGTGTGCAGCATCTCTACTCCTCAGCTACGCGCATTACTGCTGAGCACATACCCCTCGCCTGGACGGATTGTCCGATTGTTCATCTCGGACCAATAGCTGCGGAAATTGACCCGGACATTGTAAGGCTGTTCCCCAACGCTCTGATTTGCCTGACGCCCCAGGGATGGTACCGGCAGGCCGACGAAGAAGGCCTGGTTCAACATGTGGATTGGCCAGACGAAATGACCCTTCTGCCACAATCCCACGCTGTCGTCCTCTCGCTGGAGGACCTGCGGGGAGAAGAACGAAGGGTACAGGAACTTGCAAAAATCCTTCCGCTGTTGGTGGTTACTGAAAACCGTGAAGGGGCACGCGTGTTCTTCCATGGTGAAGCACGATTCTTCCCCGCCTCACCCGTTGAGTTGGTAGAGGATACTGGCGCGGGAGATATTTTTGCGGCGTGCTTCTTTCACCGTTTTCACATCACCCGGGATCCATGGGAAGCAGCTCGTTTTGCTGTTCAGCTCTCAGCCTGCTCAGTGACTCGCAAGCGCCTGGAAAGCATCCCCACCCTGGTCGAAATCGAACAAGCAAAAATTCAGGTACTGGCATAGGTAAGATATGGGAAAAGTCTACACAGTGGTCAATCAAAAAGGCGGAGTGGGCAAAACCACCACCAGCATCAATCTTGGAGCATACCTGGGGCAATTTGGGCAGAAAGTACTGCTGATCGACCTTGACCCACAGGCAAACGCCACCAGCTGCCTTGGGATTGACCGGCATCAAGTGGAAAATGGAACCTATGAGGTCTTGATTGGCGCAAAAAACGCTGTTGAATGCCTCTTACACAACGCACGCTTCAAAATATCACTGATGCCTTCTTCACCCAACCTGTCAGGCGCAGAAATTGAGATGATTGAACTTTCGGATCGCGAAAAACGCTTAAAAACGATTGTTCAGTCGCTTACAAATCGGTATGATTACATCCTGATTGACTGTCCCCCCTCGCTCGGATTATTGACCCTGAATGGTATGATCGCCGCCCAGGATGGTGTGATCATCCCGGTGCAGTGTGAGTACCTGGCGCTTGAAGGTCTCGGACAGCTTACCCAGACGCTTTCCCGCATCCGGCATGGTCTGTTTCCCGAACTTTCCATTCGTGGAGTGTTACTGACAATGTTCGACGGCCGCACCAATCTGAGCGCGGACGTGATGAGTGAAGTGCAAAAGTTTTTCGAGGACAAGGTTTTTTCGACTTTCATTCCCCGCAGCATCAGGCTGGCAGAAGCTCCCTCTTTCGGCATGCCCATTTCGGTTTATGCCCCGGACTCCAGCGGCGCGAGAGCTTACCGCTCTTTGGCAATGGAATTAATGACAACAGATGGGGTGAAGTTTGACCCAGGACAGGAGTAAGATGGCACAGCGCAGCGGACTTGGTAAAGGACTTGAATCGTTAATTCCAACCTGGCAAGGCAGCAATGCTGCTCCAGGTGCAACCGAACAGGTGCGATTGTTGCCTATTTCGAGCATCAGCCCCAATCCTCAACAACCCCGCAAGATCTTTGAAGAAGAACAACTGGAAGATCTCGCAGCATCCATCAAACAGCATGGGATCATCCAGCCCTTGATCGTGATTGCTGCTGATGTCGTGGACCACTACACCTTGATCGCGGGTGAGCGCCGGCTTCGTGCTGCAAAACTGGCTGGGCTGAAGGACGTACCCGCGATTGTTCGCACCGCCTCGCAGCAGGAACAACTCGAATTCGCCATTATCGAAAACGTACAGCGGGAGGACCTGAACCCGATTGAGCGTGCCAGGGCGTACCAGAACCTGGCAGATCAGTTTTCTCTGACCCACGAAGACATTGCTCACCGGGTGGGAAAAAGCCGCGTCACAGTCACCAACACACTCCGCCTGCTCAACCTACCCGCCATCGTGCAGCAAACCCTGCAAAGCGGCGAGATCTCTGAAGGGCATGCGCGATGTCTTTTAGCGCTTCCAAGTGCCCGCGCCACGGAAGCCGCCCTGGATAGCATCCTTAGCCTCGGTTTGAACGTACGGCAGACGGAACTGCTCGTCAGCAAACTGAGCGGCAAAGCGCCAACCAGCCGAAAGCTGAATCCTCGTTCTGCGGAAGCTGAGGATCTCGAAAATCGCCTGCGACAGTTCTTCCACACTAAAGTAATGCTCTCAAAAGGCAAACGGGGTGGTACGATCTCAATCAGCTTCTATTCTGATGAAGAGCTTAATGCCATCCTGGACAAACTTGGGATCAATGACTGATCAAAATGCCGTGTGAAGTCTGGCCGTGTTCCGACTTACCCTCCTTTGATCTAACCAGGTTCTTGAATGCGAATAATCTGTCCTTCAATAATCTCGACTGGTTCTCACCCAATGAAAGGTTTAACGAGCCAGGTTGTTTTGCTCTCATAGCAGATCAACAGATCAAAGCTCTCCTGGCTGCCACGGCCGAACATCCAACAGCTGCCTGGCTGCGATTTTTTCACGCTGAACGCACCGGGGAACACGAGCAGTATTTTAAAACCCTGTTATCACATGCAAAACCTGTGTTACGGTCTCTGGGGGCACAGAGTTTGTTCTCCCTCGCGCCTTACGATTGGCTGGAGCGGTTGCTAAGTGGCGAAGGTTTCAAATCAGCCGACAACATCGTCACACTTCAATGCAACTTCTCAGAGGTGATTCCCGCAAAAATGGATCCAGATCTTATTATCCGGGAAATGACATTTCGCGATTTGGCTGCAGTGGAAGCTATCGATTTTGCAGCATTCAATCCCATCTGGCAATTGAATCGTGCAAGTTTGGCGAAGACCTACCACCTCAGCGCCTGGCAGAGCGTCGCACTCCTGGAAGGACAAATCGTTGGTTATCAAATGAGCACGAGCGCCTTCGACTCAGCCCACCTTGCCCGCCTTGCTGTGGATCCGCGCTGGCAGCGCAGAGGCGTGGGACGCAGATTGATTGAAGACATGTTTGAAACTTTTTCGATTATCGGGGTAAGGTCTTTTTCGGTAAACACCCAGGCAAGCAATCCTCAATCATTATCGCTGTATCACTCCCTCGGCTTTACGCGCGAGGATCGCGATATCCTGGTGATGTCTCTCGATCTCAATTAATGACTGGCTTTCAAGCCTGCTGGACGTGAGCGGACGTTTATGGCAGAATCAAGCAAACAATTTCAGGAGTAAATATGGCACAAAAAAACACACAACGCGAATTACTGAAAGCACAAAGAGAGCAGGAAGCACACAAGCGGACGATCGGTCTGCTTATTGGAGCTTTTGTACTTATAGCGGCGGTTTTGTTGATCTATTTCCTTCCCAGGCTGCTCAACACCACTAAGGTTTCAGGTTACACGAACCAAAATGGAAGATCGGTTGGTGATCCAAACGCCCCGGTCAAAGTAGTGGAATTTTCCAATTTTGGCTGCAGCCACTGCCGCACCTTCGCGCTGGAAACGGAAGAACAATTCGTGAAAGACTACGTCGATACCGGAAAGGTTTTCTTTACTTACAGTGTCTTCCAATTCAACGAAGACGAAACTATCAAGGCTGCTGAAGCTGCGTACTGCGCGGGTGAACAAAACCGTTTCTTCGAGATGCAGAAAATCCTCTTTGAAAATTCCACGTTTGCTGGTGCTTTCGCGGATAACAGCATTTCCTCTTATGCCAAACAAGTTGGTTTGGATATGACTGCTTTCAATCAATGCCTCGAGAGTGACTCACAATTGGACGACGTGCGTGCTGACACCGAAAACGCCCGGAATCTGGGTGTCACCGGTACACCGATGTTCGACGTGAACGGGACCATCGTTTATTCGACCACGCTCGAAGAGACAATCGAAGCTGCGCTGGCTGCTGCAGGAAATTGATTATTACGCGTTTTAGATAGCGCAGTTCAATACGAATTGCGCTTTTTTTTTTAGTACCAGGAGATACCCAAAGCATTTAGCAAGAGAACAACCCCCACCACAATGAACAACGCGGGCAGGAAACTGCCGATGCGGATCTTTTTAATCTCGAGCAGATTGCTGATGGCAATCCCGGCCAGGATCACACCCCCAACTGAAGTCATCTCAAGGATCACACTCTGATCGAAGCCTTTGCCAATGGTTCCAGCCAGAAGGGAGATTGCGCCTTGGTAGAGCAGCACGATCGGAGCAGAAAAAAGCACCCCCACCCCAAAAGTTGAGGCAAAGGCGATCGAAGCAATCCCGTCAAGCAGGGATTTGATCGCCAGCATCTGGTAATCCCCCACGAGACCGTCCTGGATGGAACCCAGGATCGCCATCGGACCAATGCCAAAAAGCAGCGACGCGGTTACGAAGCCGGTGATAAATCGCTGTGCATTTGGGGAGCCGGCGTTGGTTCCTCGCTCCACCTTTTGCTGAATGCGCTCTCCCAAACCGTTGAGCAGTTCTTCAATCCGGAGGGCTTCCCCGGCGATCACTCCCAGTACGATGCTGCTGAGAGGGACCAACATATTTTGCGTTTGGGCAAAGATGCGCACACCATAAGCCAGTGTAAAAAGACCCAGCGCGGAAGTCAGGGTTTGGCGGACCTTCAGGGGAATGCGGTGCCCGGCAAGCAGACCGATCAGCCCGCCAAGCAGAATTGCGGCGAAATTGATGATGGTTCCTGTCATGTGATCACACCGGCGTTTCAGCCAGGATTAGCAGGTAGCAAAGGGTTGAAAGGCGATTGAGATACTGAAGCATGCTCTCATCCGGGATTTGTAGCGTTTCAAAACCTGCCACCAGCTCCCGCTCCGCTCTGCGGACAATCGCGCGCGCCAGATCGAGCGCGCCGGTTGCGGGGGTCTGGCCGGGATGGATGAATTCATCTGGATAGTTGATCGTGGACTCAATGCCCTCGATGGTCGCTTCCAGGTCCTCAAGTTGTATTGCAAAAACACCTTCCAGGTCGCCAGGCAAAGTCTTTGGCAGAGCAGCCAGCAAGCCCATCATCTGCGACAGGTCTTTTTGACAGGTTTCGAGATGAGCTTGACTGCCCGGTGAACAAAAGGCTTTGGCCAAGCTGAGTGAGGCGCTGGTTTCATCCAGCACGCCGATCAACTTGATGCGCAGGTCCGATTTTTTGACCCCATGTTCACCAATCAAATCTGTTTTTCCGCTCGGTGTCATGACGCTACTCCGCGGGAGTGACAGCCTGCGAGGGCGCCGTGTCTGAGAGGATGTACCAGGTGTTGACAGCATTAAAACGATCGGCTGGATCATAAATGGGACCAATCGAAACGTTCATGATGGACTCTTTCATGCCATAGTTGTAGACCGTGTAGAACAAAGGCAGAGATGGCAAATCTTCAGCAAAGAGGATTTGGAAGTTGCGGTAAAGGCGCACCCGGAGTTCTGTGTCGGGCTGGATGCGGGCTTGTTCAAGGTATTCACTGGCAGTAGTATTGCGCCACTGCGAGTAATTTTGCCCAGCCTCTGCCTGGGATTCTGCCCAGAAAGGATAGGGATCAGGATCGGGGGAATTGCTGAGGTCAATATCCACCAGTGCCGCCTCGTAAGTGCGGCCTTCAAGGTTGGTCATCAGTTCAGCATAAGGTCTGACATCCAGCACGACTTGAATTCCGATTGAGGTCCAATTTTCTGCCAGGAAACTAGCAATCTGGTTGTGAACATCGTCATCCTGCACCAAAAGCGTCAGGCTCGCCTGAGCTCCCTCAGGGGTCATGAGTTGACCTGCTTCTGACCACGAATAGCCTGCGCCAGCAAGCAATTGCCTGGCAAGGTCAACGTCGTAGCGGTACGGCTCCAAACCGTCATAAAATGCCCAGTTTCCGGGTGTAATGGGACCAAGCGCGGGCACTGCCTGGCTTGTAAAGACTTCATCGATGATTGCCTGGCGGTTGGTTGCAGCCATTAATGCCTTGCGAAAATCAGCAGATTGCAGCAGCGGCTGTGTCAGGTTTTGGGTGTTCAGGAAGACCATCGTCAGCCGGGGCAGCCGGCTGGAGTGAATGTCCAGGCCGGGTTGGTTCAACGCCGTCTCTAGGTCAGTGTGATCAATCCTTGAAACAGCGTCCACCTCATCGCTCAAGTAAGCCTGAAGTGCCGCGCGAGCATCTGGGTAGAGCTTGAAATTGATCTCATCGATAAAGGGTCGCCCGGAATAATAGTATTCAAAGGATTCCAGGCTGACACCATCTATCTCTCCATCTGTCAGATGAAACTCCCGGAAGCGATAAGGTCCGGAGCCTATCGGCGCAAGATTGAAGGGGTGGTC
>DAOOPV010000045.1:0-17688 GCA_035388405.1 Anaerolineaceae bacterium | reverse complement strand
GCGCATTTCCCAGCGGACCACGTTGCCCCACTGGTTGATCAGAACGGGCAGGTCGCGATAACTCTGGATCCACTTGGCGTACATGGTGCCAATAATGGTTTCAGAGGTTGGGCGAACCACCAGCGGTTCCTCCAAAAGCTGTCCACCGCCATGGGTAACCACTGCCAGTTCAGGGGAGAAACCTTCGACATGCTCTTTTTCCTTGGTCATGAAGGACTGCGGGATCAGCAACGGGAAGGCGGCATTGACATGCCCGGTGGCCTTGAAGCGCTTGTCGAGGGCAGCCTGGATGTTTTCCCAGAGCGCCCAACCATAGGGACGCACCACCATGCATCCGCGCACGGGAGCATAGTCGGCTAATTCAGCCCGGATCACGAGCTGGTTGTACCACTCGGAGAAGTTTTCTTGCCTGCTGGGTAATTTTTTGTCGTCCATAATCACTCTTTTTCCTGTTGTAGTAATGCCACGGCGCTTTGGGCATCCGCAGCGAATTGTAAAATAGCACGGGTTGAAGCGTTCACATTCGTGTTCTGACCCTCAAAGAAGGCTTCGAAGGTCTGCTTCCAACCCTCCCCGATCACGATCAAATGGCGCACCCGGATGGCGCCGATGGCAATCAGATTGTAAGCCATTGCCACTTCCACCAACGTGCCCACACCCCCAGGCAGGGCAATGAAGGCGTCCGCCTGGCGGGTAAGGATGGCGATCCGGTCACCCAGCGTCACACTGGGGATAACTTCCCGCACCCAGGCGTTTGGTCCGCTGGGACGAAAGGCTTCGATCTCCTCGGAGGTTACGCCGATGGTGTGGCCACCGGCTTCTTCTGCACCTCGTGAGGTCGCTTCCATCGTGCCAGAATAACCTCCCGTCATGACGGTGTGACCAGCCTCTGCCAGCAGTTTTCCCAGCTGATAAGCGAGCTCATAAAGATCATCGCCCTCATGGGCATTAGCAGATCCAAAAACAGCTATTTTCATGACTTGTCACTCTCTTCCGCCCAACTGCGATCCCAGTTGGCGCGGATCTTATCCAGGATGGCTCTTTCGAGATCTATCCCTGAAACACTTGCGAGTTGAAGCAGGTAAAGCGCCACGTCCGCCAGCTCTCCGCGCAGCCCTTCGGGATCTTTCGTTTCCCCGGACCACTGGAAATGCTCCAAAACCTCAGATGCCTCAAGGTTGAGCGAGATCGCCAGGTTGCGAGCGGTCTGCTGCTTGGGTGAATCAGGCTCATACCAGCCGTGGTGGCGCACGAGATCATTCATTTTTTGTGTGAGTTCGTTGAGGTCCATAACCAAACGATTATACCCGAGAAAGTCTCGAAGAAACCGGAATTTACTTTTTTACGATTGATGAGGGATAGCTTGGATCAGAGAAGAAACAGGATTAAGGCATTTCCTCGCTGCCGAAGATCAGTTCTTTCCAGATCTCCAGGCGCGTCAGGACGACCGTTTCTGGCTTTGGCGTCGTGGTCGGGACGGGTGTGTAGTCGTTGGGGGGCATGATGATGATGGGGTGGTCGCCTTCAGCGATCAGGCGATCTTTCTCGCGAGCCCATTCTTCCAGGGCGCGATCAGAAGTAGCATAAGCGATATCATCCTCGACTACCAGCCGGGTGGCTTCCAGACCTGCGAGTTTCGTTTCGAGGATTTTTTCCATTTGGTTGAGCTGGATCATGTTGCTCATGCGATTGTTGAAATCCATCATGAGAACGACCAGAATGACGATCACCACTACGGTCACAAACCGGCGGTCGGTCCAATTGATCTTCTTGAATTTCTCGATCAGTTTCTTAAACATTGCAGCCTTTGTTGCAAATATTGTACCACTGCCGGTCTGTTTCGCAATTGGTTTTTTTGGGGAATGAAAAGACCTCCGTTTAAGGAGGTCTTTGGTGCCGAAGGAGAGATTTGAACTCTCACGAGCGCTGTGCTCACTACGCCCTGAACGTAGCGCGTCTGCCAGTTCCGCCACTCCGGCGTGAATTGATATTTTATACGAAAGTGGCGAATTGTCAAATAAGTCGATTCTGAAGACGATCGCAACTGTTCATTTTTAATTGAGGGGATGAAAGCTGGAGACCTGCGGTCAGATCACGTGCTCGGTCCCACAGGGAGGTTTCGCACCGGGGACGCCGGCACGATCAATGATTAATGATGGAGACCTTCGGTCAAACCCCTCGCAAGGTCCGGAGACCTTATGAGAAAAGACAAAAGAGCCGGGTTCAGAAGCGGAACCCAGCCTACGAAGTGCGGTTGAAGCAAGAATCGGTGGTAATGAATCCCCGCCGCACAAATACAACTTTTCCTGGTAGGGGTCACCCTCCGTGGTGACCCTGGGCAAGCACGGGGGCTTGCCTCTACAACAGGAGACCTTGTGAGAACAGGGATGAAAGATGGAGACCTTCGGTCAAACCCCTCACAAGGTCCCACAGGGAGGCTTTGCACTCTGGAGACCTTGTGAGAACGAGGGATTTCACGTAGGGTTGACGCCTGCGTCAACCAGAATTTGTGGACAGGCAGGCCTGTTTAGACACGTATGATTGTTTACACATTATGCAGGACGATCGTTTACATATTTTAGGTCAGACACGGGGGTCTGACCCTACGAAATTCCCCTTCCTTCAAACCCCCAGAAGTAGGGGTAACCCCCCGTGGTTACCCACCCGCAGGGCATGCATGTTGCTGCCCCAACAATCCTAAATGATCTGTTTTTAAGATAAAAGTGTAAACAATCACCCTACACAATATGTAAATCATCATTGTCTTGACACTGGCCTGTTCCCTACGGTGGTCTGATGGTTATTTTGGCTTTTTTGACCTGAGTACAAAGAACAATCACCCCAAATCGTTTGTATGCAAACATGCCTGCCCAGACACTTCAGTCCAATCGATAGATGTAAGTAGCCGGGTTAGATGTGGAATCCGGCCTACGAAAAACGTTCAATGCCTTTCTGGCACGATTGATGTAACACTTAGCGGCATGAAATCACTCTTACAAAAACTCACTCTCCTGAGCTGTATTTTTATTGCTGTTTCATTTCTAATTTCGGGCTGTAAAAAAGTCGTTAAAGATTACGAACCCTGGCGCGTGACCGGATCGGCTGCGACGCGCGTGTCCACACCGCAATCCACACTCAGACCACAGCAACCGACGACGCAAGTCGCAACGCAAGCGGCGCACACCTCTGTACCGCAGGTCACGCTTACTCTTGCTCCGGTTGGGATGCAACCTACGCCTAACGCGCCAGTAACTCTGCCAGCGCTGCGTACCTTTGAAATCCAATATACGATTCAAAGTGGTGACTCCCTGGCGCGAATCGCGCTGCTAAACCAGGTTTCGGTCAAGCAGATCGTCGAGCGAAATGAGATCAAGGATCCCAACCTAATCAAACCAGGCGACATCCTGGTCATTCCACCAGCCAGCGTCAATGAACAGGCCAGCAGTTTTAAAATTATCCCCGAATCGGAGCTGATCTACAGCCCATCCGCCAAGGATTTTGACACAAAATCGGTGGTCTGGCAGTTCAACGGCAAACTGAGCCGCTATGAAGAAACACTGGAAGATGAAAGCCATCTGACCGGCGCTGAAATTGTCCAGCGCGTGGCTGATGAGAACGGTGTTAATCCGCGTCTCTTACTGGCGGTGCTTGAATATCAGAGCGGTTGGGTGCGCAGTGAAGGTAAGAATGGCGTGCCTGTTGGATATCCGCTCGGGCTGCTCAATCCGTACCAGGCAGGTCTTTACAAACAATTAGAATGGGCTGCCAACGAATTACTGCGCGGCAGTACGCTTTGGGAGCTAGGAAACCTGGCAATCTGGACGCTTTCAGACGGCGATGTGATGCTTATCGATCCTACGATCAACCCTGCCACTGCCGGTGTGCAGCATTTCTTTAGCCTGGTAAAAACAAAACCTGATTGGAAAATTGCGGTTTCGGAAGCAGGTTTGTATGCCACTTATGAAGAAATGTTTGGTTACCCATTTACTTTCACGATTGAACCGCTGGTGCCCGAAGGATTGACCCAACCCGAATTTATCCTGCCGCTTGCGCCTGGTGATGTTTGGCTGCTAACTTCGGGACCTCACTGGGGCTATGGCACCGGCAGCATTTGGGCGGCGCTGGATTTTGCGCCGCCTGGCGCGGAAGACGATTATGGCTGCTACGAAAGTGACGCCCCCGTCCTGGCAGTGGCGGATGGCTTGGTGGTGCGGTCTGGTGCCGCGGCTGTGGTTTTGGATCTCGACGGAGACGGCTCAGAACAAACCGGCTGGACGGTGCATTACTTCCATATCGGAACGGAGGGGCGCGTTCCTGTTGGCACACAAGTTGCATCAGGAGATGTAATCGGTTATGCCTCTTGTGAGGGTGGGATAACCAGCGGCACGCACTTCCATGTTGCCAGGCGCTACAACGGAGTCTGGATCGGAGCCGCCGGAAGAATCCCCTTCAACCTGGGAGGTTGGATTGCAACGAGTTATGGGACAGTTTACGACGGGATATTAACAAAAGATGGAGAAACAGTTGAAGCTTACAATGGCCGTGCCGATATCAACAAGATCGGAAACTAAGAGCCAACGCGAAATGCGCCTTGAGCGGCTTCACCGCCGCCGGCGCCAGCGCTTGATCACCAGCGCGGTTGTGATGTTAGCTGCGGTTGGTGGCTTCCTATTCTTCTCCACTAATACTCCTGAGGCCACACCTTCGCCTGAGCTGCCCAAACTGGCAGACCCTGCCCAGATCCCTCCTGCTCCGGAAGGACCTGCATTTTTTGCGGGTGTAAATTTGGCAGGCGCCCAGTCTCCAACAGCCACAATGCTTCCTATCGAGGTCGAACCAACCGCCACCCAACCTCTTGATGAAATGGATGAGACCGATCTCGAGCCCGCGTCCACACAACTGCAACCAGTCCTGCAGACCATCCCTACGCAAGCACAAATGATCACCTACGCGGAGGACGCGCCAATGCTTTACTACGCTCAAAGTGGGGACAGCCTGGGCGTTCTGGCAGTCCGGTTTGGTGTTGAAGTGCAAGACATCACCTCACGTGATCCATTGCCCACGGATGGATTCATACCGGAAGGGCAATTACTGCTTATTCCCAACCGTCTCGACGAGACCACTTCGCCTCTTAAATTGATCCCAGACAGTGAAGTGGTCAACAGCCCTTCCTCGGTTGGTTTCGATGTGGAAGAATTCGCCCGTCAGGCAGGTGGTTACCTTGCCGGCTACCAGGAATCAGTTTACAGCTTTGGACTGATGAATGGGGCTGACATTATTGAGAAGGTTGCCCGCGAATTCTCCATCCATCCGCGCTTGCTTCTTGCTCTCCTGGAGTATCAAAGCGGTTGGGTATACGGCGGACCTCAAACCAGCCAACAGAAGACTTATCCTATTGGAATTATTGATCAGGACCGCATCGGTCTTTATAAACAACTTGAGACTGCAGCAGGCGTAATTGAAACCGGCTACTACGGCTGGCGAGAAGGCACGATGGTTGTGTTGGAATTCCCTGACCTGAGCGAGGTGCGCCTTTCAGCGCAGCTAAATTGTGGCACAGTCGGTTTGATGCACTTCTTCTCAAAACAGGAAAACTTCCCCGGATGGGCAGAAGCGCTTTACGGTGAAAAAGGATTTGCCTGGACTTATCAGAATATGTTTGGCGACCCCTGGTTGCGCGCGCTGGATTTTGAGCCTTTGTTTACTCCGGATGTTCAGCAGCCGGAACTCCAACTTCCCTTTGAGCAGGGTGTGACCTGGTCGATGACTGTTGGCCCGCACGCAGCTTGGGGAGCTGCCGATGTTCGCGCGGCTCTTGATTTCAGCCCCCCATCTTCGGAATCAGGTTGCAACACCAACTGGTCATGGGTTGCCGCTACTGGTCCCGGGCTAGTGACGCGCTCGGAAAACGGCGTGGTGGTGGTGGATATGGATGGCGATGGCTTCGAGCAGACAGGCTGGAACATCATTTACCTGCATATTGCCAGCAATCAGCGCGTGCCAGCGGGCAGCTGGGTTGAAGCCGGAGACCACATTGGGCATCCCTCCTGCGAGGGAGGCATTTCCACCGGAACACATCTGCATATCGTACGCAAGTACAACGGCGAGTGGGTGCCGGCAGATGGTCCGCTCGGCTTTGTGATGAGCGGTTGGAGAGCGAAGGCTGGATCGGCATCCTTAAGTGGATGGCTGGTGAGGGGTGATCAGGTTGTCAAAGCCAGCATTGTTGGAGCCACAAGTTCGCATATCTCCCTGGACTAATGACCCTGTTTTTTGTTTGTGGTATAGTAACCAACGGACAATCACCGGTTTTTGACTCATGAAGACCTCAAAACACTCTCACGTTAGATGGCTTAATCTTATTAGCCTATTGCTGATTCTAGCCAGCTGCACGCCGCACCAGCGACCAACTTACATCATTTCTGAGGTTGTCCCAACCGAGACCCTGATTGAGCCAACTGCGACTCCATTTGACGCGCGCCCTGTCTTCCCACCCGGAACAGTGGTGGATTATGTTGCCCAAAGCGGCGACAACCTCGATCTGCTTTCGCTTCGTTTCGGCACAACTCCTTCTGAAATTCTTTTTTCGAACCCGGAAATCCCGCAAGATGTTACCACCCTTCCCCCAGGTTATCCCATGAAAATGCCCATCTACTATGTGCCTTTTTGGGGACCCAGTTACCAGATCATTCCAGACACTGCTTTTGTCTATGGTCCTGACTTGTTGGATTTCGATCTGCGCGTCTTCCTGGATTCGACAGATGGCTGGTTTAAGAATTACGGTGCATTCATCCAGGAAAAGTATCGAAATTCGGCTGGGGTCATCAAGTATTACGCGGAAAATTACAGCCTGAATCCCAAATTGCTCCTGGCGCTGGTGGAATATCAAACCGGAGCTCTTAGCAACCCGCAGCGGGACCAAACGAAAGAATCCACCTTCCTGGGGTTTGAAAATTACCACCGCAGTGTTGAACTGCAGATTTCTTATGCGGCTGACTTGCTGAATGATGGTTTTTATCGTTATTTCAAGGGTGAGTCAACTTCTATGATTTTGGACGACGGCACTGTCGAAAATATTGATCCCTGGCAAAACTCTGCCACAGTTGCACTGCATTACTATTTCTCTCAGGTTTATAAGGGAGAGGCGTACAAGAAGGCGATTGGACCCGATGGTTTCGCGAAAACCTTTCAGGAGTTGTTTGGTGACCCCTGGCAGCGGGACCTGACCGTGTTACCCGGGTCTCTTACCCAACCGCAATTTATCCTGCCCTTCCAGGACGGCACCACCTGGTCCTACACAGGCGGTCCGCACACCGGCTGGGGCACGCGCAAACCCTGGGCAGCGATCGACTTTGCTCCCCCAAGCCTGACGCAGGGCTGTGTTGAGACCGAGCAGTACGCCCTGGCTGTTGCTGATGGCATAGTGGCGCGAGTAGATATTGGCACGGTCATGCTCGACCTGGATGGCGACGGCGACGAACGAACGGGGTGGGTGGTCCTTTACCTCCATATGGCTGAAGAAGGTCGGGTAAAAGTTGGCGATCGCCTTAAGCAGGGCGACAAGGTGGGAAGACCCTCCTGCGAAGGCGGCAGCGCTACCGGCACGCATGTGCACCTGGCGCGCAAATATAACGGTCAGTGGATACCGGCTGCCTGGAGTGTGTTGCCCTTCAACCTCGAAGGCTGGACGTCAGTGGAGGGAGTGGCAGCATACCAGGGTACCCTGGTCAGGGGAAATCAGGTGGTGCGTGCCAGCACGCTCTCAGACTCTGCCAGCATGATCTCAGCAGATTAGGTCTGAAGCACTAAAAAGATGGGGGATCTTCGAAGAACTGTCTCAGTAATGGATTCAGATCGGCATCGCTGTTCATCCGAATCGCATCGAAAAAGTCGGGTCCTGAAGCAATTCCATAGGTATTCTCAACGGCATATTGTTTTAATGTAGCCATAAACGCTTTGTCCCCCACCAATTCGCGCAGGCTCTGAAGGAATCTCGCTCCGTTCAGGTAGACCGCGTTGCGATAGGCAGTGTAGCCGCCTGGGATGCTCGTGGTCGAATCGACCCAACCGCTGGGTTTAAACCCGTCCACCCGGTTTTCCCACCACCAACTCAAATGATCGGGGTGAAAGCGTTCGAAATACAACCCTTCGCTGTAGGTCGCGAAGGCTTCATCCAGCCAGGGCTCCCTGGCGGGGTTATTCCCTACCAGGCTGTAAAGCCACTGGTGCGAAATTTCGTGCGGGATGAGGATGGTGAGATTGTTAAGCGGCGCGTCGCGGTAGAAATCGATCACACCCTTGCTGATCAGCAGCATGCCATCTGTTTCCATGTTGTGCAGGAAATCGGCAGCCACCAGGCTGAGCGTTTTGCGCGGATAGGGGTAATAGAGCTCAGCAAACATGTCCAGCGCGTTTTTGGCGACCTCAATGATCGCTTCTCCAGCATCCCGATGTTGCGGGAAAACGTAAGTCAGAATGGTAACTCCCTGGTGTTGCGCTTCCTGGACCACGAAGCGATCGCTGATGGATAGCGAGAACGATCTGGCGAGGGGTAACTTGTACTCAATAAATCCAGGCACCTCGACGCCCTTGCTGCTTGCAGCAATCACCAGTTTTTGGGTTGATCCCGTCAGGCGCAAGCGCAGGTTAAAATCCGCAGAGTCAGCCAGGATGTACTCACCGACGATGGTGTTGGTGGAGTCCACCACTCTTTGGTTCACCTGCCAGCCGGAAGCTGGATTGAATGGCGGTATGATTGGAAACCAGTCCACCAGGTTGGTCTGCATTTCCGACCAGCCAAAAACGCCCTGGCGGTTGGGGAAGATCAGTGTGAATGTGATCTGGATCTGGGTGGAAGCTCCAGGCTGCAGGGCAGGTTTGAGACTGAGCATGGTCTGGATGCCGTTCTCGCGCAATTGTCCAACCAGCTCCCCGCTGAGGTTCTCCTGTGAATACGCCCCTGCAAAGTAGCGTGGCGGCACAAGCAGCAATAATTCGCTCATGGGCTGGTCGGTACGATTGAAGTAAGTGATGCTCTCCACAACGCTGGCGGAATGTTGCGCGTAGTCAAGATTTACATCCAGGTTGTAGACAGTACGCTTTTCAAGCAAGGATGGAAGTTCGGGTTCTGTAGAATTGGTTGGTTCTGCCTGTGGGGTGGGATTGGTGGCAGCTTCAGGTGGTCTGGTGATCTGCGCGACCGGTGTGGGGAGGTCTGAAGGGGGTTTGGCAGGCTGGGCGCAAGAGGAAAGCAGCACAATCGAGGCAATAAGGAGAGCAAAAAAGCGTAGGCGCATACAGGTGATTCCCATTGGCAGTATACCAGTTTTCAGGCAGTCAGATTACCGCAATTCACCTAAGACGAAAAACCAGCTGTCATTCTGAGCTTCTTTTGCGAAGAATCTAATGAGTTGTTGTTGTAGGCCGGCTTGCGATCCTGCCCTGGAATCGCGGCGGAAAGGGCTCAAGCTGGCAATGCGTGTCATTCCGATTCTTCTAGTCACTTGAAAACCAGATCCTTCAGGTATTACAGAGCAAAAAACCCACCCCCTTTATCCCCCTCCGTTGAGGGGGTAAGGCTTGTTGTAGGCCGGCTTGCGATCCTGCCCTGGAATCGCGGCGGAAAGGGCTCAAGCTGGCAATGCGTGTCATTCTGAGCTTCTTTTGCGAAGAATCTAGTAGTTAAAAATTAGATCCTTCACTGCGTTCAGGATGACAAAGGCAGGATAGGGTGGGTTGGCGTCAAAGAGCATTTGCAGATCGCAAAATTGGATGTAGCATACCCACCGTAAATTGATGTTATTGATGGGTTGCTGGCGGTGGGTTGGCTATGAAAGTTTTTAGACAGGTCGAGGTAACTTGACGTCATACTCTTCGAGCAAGATGACCCACCATACCTGCGCTTGATCGTACCGACCTCATGGCTGTGTACGCGAGTTGACCGAAGGTCTCCATGAAAACGGAAATATAAGCAGATCGCCACGTCACTTCGTTCCTCGCGATGACGTAAGACGTAACGCGTAGATCAGGTTCTTCTACCTGCCCCTGAGCGAGGCGAATGGGGTTGAACCTGACGTCACGTATGTTGGCAAATAGAGCCCTCAAAAAAACAGATTTCCGATGTCAGGTTGAACTGCGCAACCTGACCTACGACTTGACGCCATACTCTTCGAGCACGCCAAACCACCCTACAGCTTTTGTCATCGCGAGGAGTGAAGCGACGTGGCGATCTAAACATTTCACCCCCACAAAAATGTTGCTTTGATGTTAAACACAAAGGCTGGTCGTGGCGACCAGCCTTATAGAATTCAAAACAATTTACAACCCAAAACCGTGTGGATTGACCGGGCTGCCGTTGTAACGCAATTCAAAGTGCAAATGGGAACCGGATGAATTGCCAGTGTTACCCATGTAACCGATGACAGTGCCGCTGTAAACCGCCGCACCGCAGCCAACAGCTACGCCGCCATCCATGAGATGTGCATAGAGCGAAAGGTAGCCGTTGCCATGATCGATCACGATCGTGTTGCCGTAACCGCGGTCAGACCAGCCGGCGTAGATCACCACGCCATTGTCCGTAGCGAAAATGGGATCGCCAGTATCACCGTCGTAATCGAGACCGTTGTGTACCGGAGGGTTGTACTCATAGCCGCTGATGGCGCTCGTGCTATTGGGCAGTTGGAAGATGCCACTCCCGGTCAGCCAAGCAGTTGAGTTACAGGCGTAGGCGCCCAAATAGGAGACGTTCGGGTGATTGCCCGTACCAGTGCCAGGGTCTGTGACGATACTCACCCATGATGGAATGGAGCCCTTTCCGCCAGGGATATAGAGGAAGGTACCAGTCTTAATGAGCGGCAGGCTCAGATCACCGATGGTTTGGGGGTCAAGTTGATTGAGGGGCTCATCCAGGATGTCCTGGGGGGTGACGCCATAGCCCGAAGAGACGCCGTTCATGCCCTCGCCATAAAGCCAGGCGTGATAGACGCCATCCTCAGGCAGGATAATTAGTTTTTGACCAGGATGGATGCCATCTGGCGTGTCGCCGATGAGGTAGCGGTTGGTCCAAAGAATCGTTTCAGGCAAAAGACCGAATTCCTCAGCAATATTGAAGATCGAGTCGAGCGGCTGGACCTCGTAGGCGATGATCTCCTGACGCGGAGCTGGGAAACTCTCGGCATCCCCAAGGGGCAAAGAGTTGAGTTTTTCAACCGCAGCGTAGTAGAGCAGGGTGTCACTCGCGAAATAATTCGGCAGGGTTCCACCCGGTACCACAAGACGCGTGCCGGCGGTAATGTTGGGCGCAGCATAACTGCCAATCGTCTCAGGAGACAGGTTGTTTGCCGGGTAGTTAATAATGTCTTCAGGGGTTACGCCATAATAGTTTGAGACAGCGCCAAGACCTTCCCCAGCCGACCAAGTGTGATAAATACCATCCACTGGAAGGATAAAAATGGTGGTACCTGGGGTGAAATTGCGGATGTCGTCACCGAGTTCATAGCGATTGCCCCAGAGGATCGTTTCTGGCCACAGGTTGAATTTTGCTGCCAGGGACGCGACGGTTTCGCCTTCCTGGATGGTGTAGGTGATCACTTCAGCGCGCGGTAAAGCTGTCGGTTCGGGTGTGGGCTGTGCTTCAGTGGGAATGGGAGCAATCGTTTGGGTTGACACTACGGGGCTGGTGGGCTGTTCCTCTGTTTCAAGTAACACTACCGGTACAGCGATGGTCGGCGTGACTTCAGCCTGGGAACGCGGTTCTCTGCCTGTCAGCCAGGTTATCAAAAAGATAAGCGCGAGCAGGACTAACGTGCCAGCTGCGATCATACCTGGGTGTTTGAAGAAGGATTTCGGGCTGACAGTCCCGCCGTTTTTCTCTGGCTGAGTGTCAGGGGTTAGGTTTTTGTTATCAGTCATATAAACTCCAGATTTGGATATTACCCGCCAAATTCAGGGGTGTCAAGTTGACAGACTACTCACTAAAGGACTCTTTCGGCAGAAAATCAGTCTAGTCTTTAAAATAATTGGAGAATATTGGTTCCAGGTTCACCTGGCTGTGACGCGCGAAGGCATCGACGAAATCCTGCTGGGTAGCGATGCGCCAGGTGTTGCTATAAGCATAGTCCTTCAAAGCCGCGAAGAATTCACCCTCGCCAACTGCCAGCCTGACTTCGTTGAGGAACTGGACTCCCCGCAGGTAAACAGCATTGCGGTAGGGCACATAACCGCCTTCCAGGTTGATGTCCGAATCCACGAAACCTGAAGGATTCTGTTCGTGGATGCGAATCGCCCACCACCACTCCACGTCTGAGGGATGATACTCCTGGTAATAAAGCAGCTCCGCGTAGGTCGCAAAGGCTTCATCCAGCCAGGGTTCGAGGGCGTGGTTGCTGCCGATGGTGCCATAAAACCACATGTGCATCAGTTCGTGGGAGGTCATTAACACAAGATCTGTTTTTGGTGATCCGTCATAGAAATCAAAAATTCCATAACTGATCATGACCATGCCGTCCATTTCCATGTTGTGCAGGAAATCTCCGACCACGATCGAGACCATTTCGTGCGGGTAGGGGTAGAGAAGCTTGCCGTAGAGCTTCATCGCGTTCGCGCCAAGTTGTGTGACGGCTTTGCCGGTTTCGATGTTGTTCATGAAGACGTAAGAACGAATGCGAATCCCATCCTGGACGATCTCATGCTCGAAGTAGCTGTCGCTGACTGAGAAAGAAAAACCGCGCGCGCCTTCAAGATGATAGGAATATTTGCCGTTCGAGCCGCTGGCGGGGGAACTGGCGGCGACTTCGATCAGCTCAGCGCGGTCCGTGAGCGTGAGGGTCACGTCGAAATCGCTGAATTCGTTGACGATCGATTCGCCCACGATGATATTGTCCTGATCCACCACGCGGTCGTAAGCCAGCCAGCCTTGCTCTTCATCGTAGGGCGGGATGAAAGGATACCAATCCGAGATGTTGGTTTGTTGGGTGGTATAGCCGTATATGCCTTGATGCAGCGGGAAATAGAGCCTGAAACTGAAGGTGAAAATGGTCGTTTCGCCGGGGAGCAAAGGCGAGGAAAGGCTTACCAGGGAGTGGATGCCATCTTCTGTGAAGCCTGCCACACGGTCGCCGCGCAGGTCGGATTGCTCATAGCTGCCCTCAAAATTACGCGGAGGAACCACGAAATGGATCGCCTCCAGCGAGTGGCTGCTGCGGTTGGTGTAGGTGACCACTTCGGTCACCGCACCGTAATGGGAGTAGTAGTTGAGGATCAGATCCAACTTGTAGTGGGTGCAATTTTGGGGCAGGGGTGGCAGCTCTAACTGGACCGGAGCGAAAGTCAGGGTGGGACTTGGCTCAGGAGTAGGGCTGGTTTCAGGGATTGATGTGGGTTCGGGCAGGGCAGTCTCAGCCGCTTGCCCGGCGCAGCCGGCAGCGAGTGTCAACAAGAGGAGCAGAAAGAGCAACTTTCGCAATTTCATACTTTGGGATTTTACCAGTAAACCGAATGTACACATTTTTTTGACGAGGTAATAGGTCTAGCCCGGTTTGGTTAACCTGGAAATGCACAATAATTCAATAACAGTCGACCTCGAGTCACCCGTCGAGGCGACGCATGCGTCGCCGCTACCAAATTAATCATTTCCCGATGCGAGCACAATCAGCGCAAAGCCTCCGCCGGGATTCTCAACCTAACAAGATTGTCACGTGGGGTTGACGACCGCGTGAGGTCGTTGACCGCCAGGTCTCCCAAGCCTCTCCGGGCAGACACAGGGGTCTGCCCCTACCCGGAAATATTGTTGTAGTGGTCACCCCCTGTGGTGACCCAGATGTAGGGCGAATTGGTGTGTAGTTCACCACTCCGCCGATAACGTAAACGTCGGAGTGAGCCCGCGAGGGGTGCATTATGAGCAGAGGGTCTCGGGCGGTCTCATTCCGACCTACATTTTTTATTAATCCGGGCAGACAGGGGGTCTGCCCATACGAACTGCTTCGCGTATATACGGGATGTGATGTCGTGTTCGTAAAGATGACTGTAGAATAACAACCTGCCACGGAAGATTTGAACTTCCATGGCAGCCAGTAGATAATTTGATTGACGCTACTCTTCGATGATGGTGATCTTGCTGCGGATCTCTGCGGTTTTACCCAACATGGCGATTCCCTGGCAATACTTTTCTTCAGAAAGTTGCACGGCGCGTTCCACGTCTGCCCGGTTGATCCCAGTGCCTGTAACGATATACTCAAATTCCATCAATTTAAAAACATATGGTCGTTGATCCTTCACGCTCTCCACGTGAACTTTGCATTCATATCCCGTAAAAGGCACCTTTTTCTTGCGAAGAATTGATAGAACATCCATGCTCGAACAGCTTGCAGCGCCGATCGCCATCAACTCCATCGGTCTGAAGCCAGCATTATGACCGCCGAACCCTTCCGCAGCATCCAGCTTGACTTCATGGCCAGAATCGGCAGTAGCAGTTAAAGCTATTCCTTGATCTAAAGTTACTTTTACATCCATATTCGCTCCTTTTTGTTCGTTGGTTTGATAGTTTTTTTTCTCAGGCGCTAGCAGCTATGGACCAGTTTGCCTGCACGTCAAAATCCAGGTTGGAAGCTTCATCGGCGATGAAATGACGGTTGCCGGCAGCTGCGATCATAGCAGCGTTATCGGTGCAGAGGCTGATGTGCGGGATGTGCACCCCGAATTCGGTTTGAGAGCGGAAAGCTTCACGCAAGGCTTTATTGGCGCTGACGCCACCCGCCACGATGATTTCGCGAGCTTCGAATTCACGGGCTGCCGCGATCGTCTTTTCGAAGAGGGCTGCCACAACTGCTGCCTGGAAGCTGGCGGCAATATCCGCCGTGGGTATAGGCTTTTTGGCAGACTTGAACTCTTCCACGGTCCGCAATACGGCGGTTTTCAGCCCGCTGAACGAGAAATTCCAGGGTTCGCTCAAGCGTGCTTTGGGGAAGTTGAAGGCTCGTGGATTGCCCTGCATGGCGGCTTTTTGGATCGAAGGTCCGCCAGGGTAGGAAAGCTCAAGAAGGCGCGCGACCTTGTCAAAAGCTTCGCCGGCGGCATCATCGCTCGTGCCACCCAGCAATTGGTACTGTAGATGATCGTGCATTAAAACCAATTCGGTATGACCGCCTGAGACCAACAAAGCCAACAGCGGCAATTTGGGTTCAGGAGTGGGCTTGCTGCCAGACTGGTACAGCCAGGCGGAATATAGGTGCCCCTCAAGGTGATTCACACCCACAATCGGCAGGTCGGCCGAGAGAGCCAGTCCCTTGGCGAGGTTTACACCCACCACCAACGAGCCAGCCAGACCCGGACCGCGGGTAACCGCGATGCCATCCAGGTCCGCAAGCCCCATATGTGCCTGCTGGAGGGCTTCGTTGACCGTCGCGTGAACAGCCTTGACGTGTTCGCGCGAAGCCAGTTCAGGATACACCCCGCCAAACTGCGCGTGCAGATCCACCTGGCTGGCAATCACGCTGCTCTCGATCACCCTGCCGTTTTCAACAACCGCCGCAGCGGTCTCATCGCAGGAACTTTCAATACCAAGGACGCGCATGTTGATCTTTTTCATGTTAATCGCCTTTCATCGGGATCACCAGATCCATGGGGAAGTCCACAAACTTGGCGAAGGTGTGATCGGGTTTGACATACCAGGTGTCTTCCAGGCGGATGCCAAAGCCTTTATCGGGGTAGTAGAGACCAGGTTCGATCGTCATGACTGAGCCAACTTTCAGCAGGTTGGTCGGATCATTTTCGAGACCGGTGAATGGTCTTTCGTGCACGTTCAAGCCGACGCCGTGACCAAGACCGTGAATGTATCCCGCCTCGATTTTTGGGTTCTGGCGGATGGTTTCATGCCCCATGGCTTCGTAAAGTTCACAGGTGCGGGCTTGATAGCGGGCGGGGTTGACGCCAACTTCCAGTTCCGAAACGACTGTATCGTAAACTTCTTTGACCTGATCGTAAGCTTTTTGGACTTCATCGGGGGCATAGCCCAAGCACCAGGTGCGGGTGAAATCGTAGAAATAGCCGCCGCCAGCTTCGCATGGGAAGATATCGTAGACGATTGCCTGCCCGAGTTTGATCGGATCGGTTGGTGTACCGCTGCTGTGGGGAACCGCGCCATCACGCTCAATGGCGAAAATGGTACTTTCGGGGTTTTCCACGCCGGCTTCTGCCAGCCAGAGGTTTATCTGGGCTTTGACATCACCTATGGTGAGAGGCTGCCCATCAGGCTTAATAAGGGTTTCATTCTCCACTTTGTGGTTGGTGAGCAGGTCGCGGGTCTTTTGAACAACTGAAGTGGTGATGATGCCCATCTGTCGAATGCGTTCGATTTCCTCCGAGCTTTTGGTGGCTCGGGCTTCCATCAAGATCAAATCGAGCGGATCACCAACAAAGGTTACTTCAGGGAGAAGCTGTTGCAGGCGCGTGACGAGGGAGAAAAAAGGTCCAAATTCACGCACTCCGTAGAGCATAACCTTCCCCTGAGCGATGCCTACATCTTCCAGGATTTGCTTGTAGCGCAGGGCAGAGGCTTCGGTTGGGTCGTTATTGGCCTGCGCGTAGAACTTTTGGTTTGGGTAGTTAGAGTAACTGATCAGTCGATAGCCAGTTTTTGCTGCTTCGTCGCGTTCCATCATGCCGTGAAGCAGGATGGGCGTTTGACCGGGGATGTAAAACAGGTCCGCGTTGGTAACATGGCAATCGCCGGTGAAGTAGGCCATGTTGGGGTTGTGTTGGGCGGGACCGCTGACCCAGAGATAGTCTATGTCGTATTTCTGCATCAGAGCGTCAAGATCGTGTTTCATAGATATTCCTTCCGTTCAAAGAGGGTGGTTTGTAGTGATTTTAATAGGGTTTCTTCCTGCCAGGGGAGAACCGTGCGTGGATCGAGCAGCAGTAGATCTTCCTGGACCCTGGCGATGGTCGGCGGATTGGTTCCCCTTAGTTGGGCAGCGAATTTTGCTGGTGATTTCACTTTTAGGGCAAGCAGGCAGGTGGGCAGAGTCTCTCCAGGCAGGCTTCCACCTCCAACCGTTGAAAGCCCTTCCAAAGCGCTGCCGGATTGCAGGCGATCGATCCACCTCTGAACCTGGGCTTTCAAGTCCTCGAGGGAGCGGGAAAGCATCACGTAGAGCGGGATTGCTCGCTCAGCTTCGCCTTTGAGAAAGTGCAAGAGAGTGGCTGAAAGCGCTGCCAGGCAGAGTTTATCCGCGCGGATGGCGCGATAAAGCGGGTGTCGGCGGATTTTGGTGAGCAGGTCGCTCCTGCCGATGATAATCCCAGCCTGGGGACCGCCCAGGAGCTTGTCGCCAGAGAAGCAGACCAGGTCCGCGCCTTTGGCAAGCGTCTCCTGCACGGTGGTTTCATGGGCCAGACCATATCTGGCGGTGTCCAGGAACGCACCGGAGCCAAGATCCACCATGAGAGGTACACCGTGCTGGTGCGCCAGCCTGGCGAGGTCCTCGAGAGCAGGTTCTTCGGTGAAGCCGATGATCTTGAAATTGGATTGATGTGCCACTAGCAGGATGCTCGCGCCTTCGGCGATTGCCTGCTCAAAATCTGAGAGGCGCGTGCGGTTGGTGGTGCCGACCTCGACCAGCTTGGCACCGGATTGTTTCATCACATCCGGGATGCGAAAGCCGCCGCCGATCTCCACCAGTTGTGAGCGGG
>DAOOPV010000044.1:0-18160 GCA_035388405.1 Anaerolineaceae bacterium | reverse complement strand
AATGTTGTAACAATATCCGAAGATGAATTCATCAAAAGAATCGAAGCAATCAATATTTTATGGGGAATTATTGGAGGTTGGAAAGGTAGCCAAATTTTGATAAATGGCAAAAATGCCAACGGCTCTGAATTAAATGCCTACTCAACTATTGCGGATTGTTACAAGAAATACAAGACAGCCATTATTCAAGAAGAACATTGCTTTAAATTCGGAAATAGAGAAGGATGGGGATGTAAATTTCTTGGAGAAATTAGCCGATATTTGCCCTCAAGTTCATGGGACAGGGGTAGATATTGGTACGAATTTGGCTATTTCGCTTCCGAAGTGATTTGGAAAATAGACAAGGAAAAAATTCAGAGTATTTTAGATAGAGAAATTGAATTGATGAGGGTTTCTCTTTGCCCGATATTTTCATATGAAAACGTAAAGGCAACAGTAAACGAACTGCCTGAATTTATAGACACCAGCAAGGATGAAAACTGGGAAGTTATCTACGAAGATACAATTGATGGCCCTCTGATTGAAAGAAAAGCCATAAAAATTCAACCAAAAATCAATCGCAGTAATAATATTGTTTCGATATCTTTGATCGGCAAGAGTAAAGAAAGTACAGATGAAGAAGATGAAGTTACCGATCAGCGGTATATTCCAGAAGTGACTTTCTCTGATATAGGGGGAATAGACGATATTGTTGAAACTGTTAGAGAAATCATTGAATTACCAATCAAGAAGCCTGAGATATTCAAGTTTTTGGGAATCAAACCTCACAAAGGCATTCTGCTGTACGGTTCGCCTGGAACAGGTAAAACACTTATAGCCAAAGCAATTGCAAATGAAATTAAAGCACACTTTATTGCCGTGAAAGGACCTGAATTATTGAGCAAATTTCATGGTGAATCTGAAGAGAATATCAGAAAGGTGTTTGAAGAAGCAAGCGAATTACAGCCCTCTATTATTTACTTTGACGAAATTGACTCCATAGCTCAAAGTAGATCTGGGGACGAAACCTTGCGTATTGATGCAAGGCTTGTAAACCAACTATTGACACTTATGGATGGGATCGAAGATTATGGAAACATCAGAATTATTGCATCCACAAACAGACCGGAGCTAATTGATGACGCCCTTTTACGCCCAGGACGATTTGATTATTCAATTGAAGTAAAAAAGCCAACACTGGAAGGATGTTATCAAATATTCTCCATTCATACAAAAGATATGCCAATTGAACCTGGATTTGACAAACGAGTTTTCTCTAAAAATCTTGTTGGCTTATCTGGCGCAGAAATTTCATTTGTGGCTCGCGAAGGAGCATATAACTGCCTTCGGCGAAATGTAGACTTGCGAAAAGCAATCAATGATGGTGAACTTGAAAAAATTGATTACACGTCATTTGTTGTGAAAGAGGAAGACTATAGATTGGCATTGTCGTCCATACATCAAAAGTCCACCTAACAATATATGCAACCGACGGTTAGGAGAACAAATGTGACAAATCACCTTTTCCAATGGGATTTCATTATAAAGAACCTCATCCCTGAGCAAGTGAAGCTAAAAAGAAAAATATGGTTGAGAAGAGATGAGTTGCTACTTGACAAAAAGGGCAATGATCTTCATGCTTACCTATTAGGCAAGGATACTGATAGGTTCCAGTCAGAAAGAATAATTACGCCATATTTATGGATTTCATGCCTGGTTTCTAATAATGCACCTAACTTGCGAGGTGGCAGTGGCACCGAAATAAGCTTGAAGGAAGAGTTGGGAACAAAACCATCTATTTTAGCTTCCCTACGTGTCAGTTTGCCCGAGGAAGCTATTTCAGATATAGAAATCTATGCACCTAAGTTTATTAGTTACATTGGGAAGCTTCATGATAAGTACATCGACGTGGTTTCCGAGAATGATTTCATGGGAATTGCTCTTGATTACTTCTATGAAGCTCAGAAAAAATTTGTTTACAATAACGAAGGATTTATAAGTACGATGATAAGCATGGAGGCGCTGTTCAATGAGAGCCCAACAGATATAAAGTACAAACTAGCACATAGGGCAGCCTTTCTACTTGGGCTCTGCGATATAGAACCCATAGAACCAATTGAAGCATTTGAAAAATTGAAAGATTTCTATGACAGTAGAAGCAAATTAGTCCATGGAGGGGAAAGAACGATCCGCTTTGATCCTGACAGGTATCTCATTTCCGATTATTCACGACGATCAATTATCATTTTTCTAATACTTCTCAAAAATGAGGAAAGACGAAAGCGTGGTCAAAAAAAGCAAAAAGGTGAAATCCTAAAAGAAATTGATTACGCCATGCTTGATGAAGAAAAGCGCAAGTCATTAAAGAGAGAGATTATTAAAGGGATTAAAGATTTTAAGTTACCCATTCCGCGATCCTTTGAAGGAGTGGGAAAGAATGGAAGCTATCGCATAATTGCATGGTAAAGCCGCCTAATACTGCATACGTCTGATGGGTGGGAATTGCAGTGTTCAGAAGTTTTTGTGGCTGCATGCCGGTTGAGATGGTCACGCGAAAGATCCGCAATAATGGATTCGAACGCGGCATGATCGTTTATGGCTATAAATTCCGCCCGGTGATGCAGGGGTAATTGTTGCGTTGATGTAAATGCAAACCGCCTTCCAGGGATGGAGGTTGGGTTTGTGATTTAATACCTTGAAAAAACTTTATGTTATTTGGCTCGAGTTTGGGCAAGTTAGGTAGAGATTTATGGCTAGAATGACCAGGGATTTTCCCGACTGATTTCTGCTGTCGTTATATAATTATTGAGAAGCGATAATTGATTTCCAATAACTGACTCGCCCAACCCGGGAGGGCAGCCCGTTCTGCCAATATTGCAAGATGATCTACAGAAGGCGGCTTTCACAAGAAGCCGGAAAGGGGCTTTGGCATGAAAAAAGAAGGTGTCCGTTCCACTCTACTACCCTTGCTCGTTATTCCCATCGGCGGATTGTTGGCGCTTGGGATATGCTACTTGATCTTTCTGTTGATCAACAATCTGGGGGAATCGCTACTTTTTTCCACCAACCCTACTGCGATGCCTGTCTTCATCATTCGTAGAGTTTATGCTCTGGTGCTACTGGTTGTTTATTTGGTCTTGTTTCGCACCAAGATTTCTGACCTCCTCAAAGCCACCATCCTTGTCGGTCCACTGGGCTTTTTTCTCACAACCGCGATCCTCACCTACTATGAAAAGCCAATGTTGGCGATCGTGGCTATACTCGTTATCGCAGCTGTCAGCACTTTTCTGCTATACAGGATGAAGAAACCCTGGTTTTATTACTATGCCATAGCAATTACCGTTGTGGTTTCAGTTGCCTTAGCCTGGCCGAAGGCTTAATTCGGGCCGCAAACCAGTAATAAGCCGCCCTAAAAGGCCGCCAACATCATCATGGAGTACGACTTCTTCATCATCCAAATCATTGCTCATTTCTTGACGCACACGCAGACTGTAGGCTAAACAATAGGAGATGCAACATGAATGAACAGGTGCTCGTCAATCCGTGGTGGGCTGCACTCATCACATGGGGAGTTGTGAACTTAGTCAATTTGCTACAATCGGCCGGGTTCCTCTCCCGAATAATTACCAAGAGCATAGCGATCAATCATTCGCTTGGATACGGGATCATGGCGCTCGCGATACCAGCTGTGATCGCGCTTGTCGCCTTCGTTCGCGCGCGGGCGGACTGGCAGCAGTGGATCGGTCTGGCAGTATTCCTCGCCTTCCTCGCGCTGATGATTGCCGCAGAATACATCTGGCAGGTCGAGTTTCGATCACCAGCTCGTTACGAAATTCTCGCGCCCTACCTCATCCTCTTTTTCGGCTCAATCCTGCTGATGGGCTTACCCATGTTCCGCATGGATCGGCGCCTGTGGCTGGTAACAGTAGCGACGTCCATTCTGCTGCTGGGCTCAATGCTGATGGCGATGCGCAAGGGCGTTGGATGAATGAACCAAAATCACACTTCTTAGGGCGTGATTATATAATTACATTACAAGCGAGTTAGTCTCAACACGAAATCATGAGGCACATATGACCACAAAACCAATTCACCAAAAAGGTTCAAGCGCGTTGTTGGTGATCGATGTTCAAAAGGAACAGTTCGAGAAATCAACACCGGTCCATCACGCCGAACAACTTCTGCAGAACATCAACTTCCTCATTGCCAAAGCCCGCGAGGAGGGTGTGCCCGTGTTTTTTGTTCTGCACTCCGCCGATTCCTATCTGAAATATGGCTCAGAGGGCTGGCAGTTGCACCCGCAAATCCAGCCACTCGCTGGAGAACCGATCATCCACAAACGCCACGGCAACTCCTTTGAAGACACCAACCTCCAGGAGGAGCTAAGCAAGAGAGGCATAGATGTTGTTGTGGTTACGGGCATGGTGACCCACGGGTGTGTGAAAGCAACCTGCCTTGGAGCGCTGGAAGCGGGCTATAGGGTGGCGCTGGCGGGCGACGCGCACAGCAACTTCAGCAAGGACGCCGCCAAGGTGATCGAAAAATGGAACCAGGAGCTCGGCAGCAAGGGTGTGCTTGTGGTTGAAACAAAGTCAGTATCGTTCCAAGCGGATTGATCTTTAAAGGTTTTTGGTAATTCAGGGTTACGAGTAAACAGGAGCCAAGATGACATCCAAAAGAAAGACCTGGCAAGAAAAGCTTGCCGACAAAGACGGGCTGCCCAAGGTGTTGAAACTGGAAACCCAATTCCCCTGTTACAACGCCCTGCACAAAATGGGTGTTGAAGCTGGCGAAGACGTCGTGTTGGTCAACCCCAGCGAGATTGTCGCGTACATGAAAAAAGTACCCTGCGGTAAGCTGGTCACGATCGTCGAGATCTGCAAGCACATCGCAAAACAACATCACGTGCAAGGATGCTGTTCGCTGACGACCGGCATTTTTATCATGACCGCTGCGAATGCAGTTGAAGAAGCCAGGAACGAGGGCGTGGATATGGGCATCCCTTACTGGCGAACGTTGAAATCTGACGGCTACCTGAATGAGAAGTTTCCTGGTGGAGATCAAGCCCACAAATCCCTTTTGGAACAAGAAGGTTTCAATGTGGTCGCAGCCGGTCAGAGATGGCGCGTTGAGAACTTCCAGGCTTATCTGGCTGACGGCCTGTAGTTTGATCCGCTCAAATCACGCCATAGTTTGCTTACCACTCAAGCAAATTGTCTATTGAATAGAACGCCATGACCAGGCTGAGCCATTTTCTGGCCTGCTCTGCCCACAGCCACTCCCAAAGATCTGTCGAATCTTTGGATACAGAAGCTTCCACAACCATATTTCTCCACTCAGTTAATATCGTAGATATTTAGTATAATTTTCGGGAAATCCAAACCTTTAACGGTGTGATAATTCATGCTGGATGCTGTTGGATCACACTTGATAATATTCTTTTAAACGAGTGCCGCATTACCTGTAGAAAAAGTTTTTGCGTGAGGTCGACTTGGAAAAGTATTTTAAACAATACAAATGGTCAAACATAGCCGCTATGATGCGCAATCAGAAGCTAAGCCCGGAGATCTGCAGCGATGATTTCTCGGGTCGCCTGGTTGTGATTACCGGCGCGACCTCCGGCATCGGTTACGCGACCGCCCAAAAATATGCTTCATACGGCGCAGAGCTGCTCTGCATCAACCGGAATGAACAAAAGTCCAAAGAGATGTGTGAGGCAATAACAAGCCAGTATGGCACAAATTGCACTTACTGGATTGCCGATCTCTCACGGCTTTCCGAGGTCCATTCTGTGGCAGAGAAATTGGCTGCACTGGAGACAAACATCGACGTTCTCATCCACAACGCTGGCGTCTATAACACAAAGAAGTCCATCACAGCGGATAACATGGAAGCGACCTTCCAGACCAATTACCTGAGCACGTTTATTTTAAATTATTACCTCAAGGAGAAGTTCATCAAGCAAAACAGCGGACGCATCCTGTTCGTCAACTCAGAAGCCCACCGCTTTGCTGCCTGGGGCTTGCACCTGGATGATCTTGCCTGGGAGAAACATGCCTATTCAGGTCTAAAAAGTTATGGCGCCGCGAAGTTGGCTCAGTTGCTCTCCATGATCAAGCTCAACGAGGTTTTTGCTGGAACCAGGGTGACCGTCAACGCGATGCACCCGGGAAACGTCAAGACGAACAGTGGACAAAACAACGGCCCCATTTATAAATTTTTCAAGAAAATATTCGTTGACAGATCCGCAAAGTCTGCTGACATCGCCGCCGAAGCCCTCTATTATTTAGGCGTTTCCAACAACCTGGATGCCGTTTCCGGGAAATTTTTCAATCTCACAACGGAAGAAGAACCAGCCCCTCCGGCATGGGATAAGGATGCCGCTGAAGAGCTATGGGCGTTAAGTCTAGAATTAGGTGAAGTGAAATGACAGAAGAAAAAGAAAAGGTTGTGATTGTTGGCGCAGGCATGGCAGGCTTGACCGCCGCCGCATACTTGATCAGGGAGAACTATGACGTTTTAATCCTGGACAAGAATGACAATTGCGGTGGCTTGCTGCAGACATTTGAGTCCGGCGGGTTTCACTTTGATTCGGGTCCACGAGCGTTCGTAAATTCTGGCATCATGAAACCGATTTTAAAAGATTTAGGCATTGGCTGGGAGTTCCTGGAAAACAAAATATCTGTTGGCGTTGAAGACCAAATTGTCCGGTTCAATTCGATAGATTCTTTGGAAGAATATAAAAGGATGCTGGTGACTCTCTACCCTGAGAGCATAGAAGATATTGAAAAAATCATCCCAATTATTTATCGCCTTTCAGAATACACCAAGGTCCTGTATGAATTTGACAATCCCAACTTCACCACTAACCTGATGGCTGATAAAAAATTCCTCATCAAAAAACTGCTCCCCTGGACCTTTAAATTCCTCAACGCGCTCAGGCAGTTTAACAAGTTCAATATGCCCATGGAAGTTTTCATGGATCGGTTGACCAAAAATCAGTCCTTGAGCGACATCATACTCCAGCATTTCTTCAGGAAGACTCCAACCTATTTCGCGTTGGGTTATTTTCACGTTTACCTCGATTACTTCTATCCAAAAAGCGGAACTGCCGCGGTGGTGGACCTGCTGAAAAGCAAAGTGCTGGATGGGGGCGGGGAAATTAAACTAAACAAAGAGATTGTGTCGGTCAATGCGGCAGAAAAGACCGTGATGGACTCGACAGGTGAAAGTTACGCTTACGACCAGCTGATCTGGGCGGCAGACCTGAAAACCCTCTATCGGTATGTGAACCCGACGGGGTTGGACGACAAAACCATTGCGGATATCAAATCGGAAACAGAGCGGATGTTTGCGGCAAAAGGCGCGGAGTCGGTCTTCATTCTCTTCCTTGGGGTGAACCGACCGACCTCCTATTTCCAGGCAAAGGGCGGGGAGCACATGTTCTATACCCCCTCAAGAAAGGGCTTGGACCAAACCACCCGGCTGGAAAGAGAAGATCTTGTCAGAGACTTCGAGAGCAAGACCAAAGCTGAGGTGTTTGATTGGGTGGATCAATATTGCGAATTGAATACCTACGAAGTCTCCATTCCAGCCCTGCGCGACGCTGCCATGGCGCCTGAAGGAAAAACGGGACTGATGATCAGCTGCCTGCTGGACTACGACATTGTTGAGAAAATTGAGCAGGCGGGTTGGTATGCTGAATTCAAAGACAGGCTTGAGGCTAACATTATCAGAATTTTCTCCGAAAGCATTTATCCTGACATTACTGACGATCTCCTTCTCAAGTTCTCATCCACCCCACTGACGATCAAACAGGTGGCCGGAAGTTCGGAAGGTGCTATCACAGGCTGGTCATTTGAGTCGGATGTTCCGGTGGTCAACAAATTAGCGAACCTTCCAAAATCGATCCTGACGGCGATTCCTGGGGTGCTTCAGGCAGGGCAGTGGGCGTATTCCCCCGCGGGCGTGCCGATTGCCATGATGACCGGCTGGTACGCGACACAGAAAATACTCAAAGACGCGAAGCGGTCACGGGACAAATGATGGGGGCAGCCTCAAACAGGCTAAAGCCCGGACAAACCGAGAAACTTTCGAACTGAGAATTTCCGACCCGATAATGGGGTAAACAGGAGCCCAATATGACTGTAAACGCAATTACGATAGTGACCATTGGGTTTCTGATTATGGAGGCTTCGAATGTTATCATGCTCTACTTTTTCCCGGACTCAAAATACGCGAACAGTGTCGGCGTCTTTAAAGCCTGGGAAAAGTCAAAACAAGATCCCGAGCTGCATGATTTTGCCAGGTACATGGTTAACTGGGTTGCGGGGACTAAATTAATCGTTATCCTGCTTTTGATCGTCATCCTGCTGACTTTGCATGAGCAGTCATTGGTGCTTACCGCTGCCGTGATGGTCGTTTCGATCGCCTCGTTTTTTTGGAGGCTTTTCCCGATCATTCGGAAGATGGATCGAAACGATCAGATCGAACCTAAAAATTACTCCGCCACTTTAGGCTGGATGATCCTGATATTCATCGCGTCCTTTTTAGCCTCAATCCTCATCACGCTCCTCACTGCTGGATAACCGGGGAAATTACCGGGCGTTCTAGGCGCAAATAAAAACAAAACCGGAGAGCATAACAAGTGCTCTCCGGTTTTGTTTGAGTTAATTTGACTAAGGCAGATGGCCTTTGGGTATTATGGGGTGATCAATGGTTCAAAGCGCAGGAAATCGTAGTAGGCATCAAATTCGTCATCTCTATAAGAGGAATCTCCTCCACCAGCATTCAAAAAAAGTTTATCACCGGCTGCAAATCCTTCAGTTTTCCCCAGGTAGATCCAATCCACACCATTTTCCGAATAATAGAAAGTATACGCCAAACCTGCCATGTCAAGCCGCAAGTAGACCGGACCGGAGAATCGAATTTGATCGGAAAAACTTGCCTCGTAATAGCTTGTATAAGGGCAACTATCTTCAAAACAAGCCCAGGCAAATACGGAGCGACCGCTATTGCTTTCAAGTGAAACACCTAACCTTATGGAATAACCATTAGTTTCGTAAGAATTGGGCGTAAGACCGATGCCGATGTTCTGTCCTTCACGGTACATGTCGCCATCCACGCGGGTGATGATGGAAATGTTTGTGTGAGACAATGGATAGACGAAGATGTTCTTTGGTATGTAGTTTTCCTCAGAAAATCTTTGGTAACGTCCGGAAATATGCAGCCAACCCGGTTTTTCGGTCAGATCCCAGCGGGTGGGGTCTGCGCGTTCAACACGCATACCAAGTGGAAGTCCAGCTGATTCTTCAAATTGGGTCCCCAACTGTTCCAGGATCGGTCTCAACGCCATCGAGGTAGCCAGTATGGCTTCCTGCTGCCTTTGCTCTTCAAGCGCGGTCTGAGTGGCTTGTGTATTTGCCTGCTGTGTGCTTGTGTAAGCCGTCTGAGTTGCGCTCTCCGCCATTTGCGTGCTCTGCTGTTGGAGTTCCAGAGCCTCGTTGGTTGCCTGCTGCATGTATTGGAGGGCTTGTTGTGTCTTTAGTTGCATGCTTTCGTAGGCTTCTTGCGTCATCTGCTGCATAGACTGATACGCTTCGTTTGTCTCAGATACTGCAACTTCCGTCCCTTCCCGGTTTAATTCTTCCGCCCTGGCGGTTTCAGTTGGATTAGGAAGAATTTCGTTTGTGTCGAGGACATAAGTAAGGATGAGGATCTGACCTGGTTCAAGCTCTTTTATGCCGTACGAGCGTCGATATTGATCGATTTTGCCGCTCGAAAGGCTCTCGATTGATAAGAAATAGAGTTGGGTGTCTTTTCCCCATATTTCAACAGGCACAGAGGACTCATTACGCCAGCCCTCATCGATGAGTTGTTCTTCCAAATCAGAGTATATTGCCGCATACTCTTCATCACTCATTCTCAAGTCCAGGGTGTTCTTATAGAGGGTGAACTCATATCCAAAATTGTCCACCACCAACCTTTCTACGTCAGACGGACTAATTGGAATAACTGTTGCCTTTTTATGCACTGGGAAATTGCTTAGTTTGGGTGCATCTTGCGTTACGGGGTTTGATGTAGGGGCACATGCCTGGGTTGTCAGAACGATAATGAGGATACACGATAATGCAATGAAAACCGATTTCTTATTCATAACTCCTCCTCTATGCTAAGAAAAACCGTTAACCATTTAATTAATACCATAGATTGGTTCTTTGAACTCGAAAAAGATCTTAATTGCGTGAAAGACTGCTCGGGTTGCCCCAAGAGAAAACGCGGTGATGAACGACCTTTTTGCGTCATTGAAGGATATAATTCGACCATAGTATTCTGCATTCCTTCAAATTTGAGTGAGTTTATGCTCAAAGAACCCTATGTGAGGTGAGTATGGAACCTGAGAAGAAAACATCGATTGTTCGTATTGCAGTCATGCTGCTGCTGGTGATGGTTCTATTTCCCCTGCTTCCAATGATCATTTCAGGGCGTTGGAACTGGTGGCAAGCCTGGGTAATGTTTGCGCTTTTTGTGCTGAGTTTCATTGTCAGCCGGGCAATCGCAGCCCGCAAGACTCCGGACATTCTCAAAGAGCGCGCGAACTACGCCACCCAAGGCAACACGCAAGCGTGGGATAAGTGGCTCTCTCCGATTATGGCGTTTGGCAGCGTTTTCATCCTGCTGGCTGCTGGATTCGACGACCGGTTTAATTGGTCCCCGGACCTTGCCTTGGGATGGGAGTTGCTTGGGCTTGCGCTGATCCTGATCGGCTACATTATCGGTTCTTATGCCTTTGTTGAAAACGCCTTTTTCTCTGGCACTGTCCGTTTGCAGCCCGAACGCGGGCAGACCGTCATTAATAGCGGACCTTACGCTTTCGTGCGGCACCCTGGTTACTTGGGCAGTTTGATCGCCAGCATCGGCATGCCCTTGCTGCTCAACTCTTTATGGGCTTTCATTCCCATGATCATTTTTGGCTTTTTCTATGTCCTTCGCACCCATCTTGAAGACCGCTTCCTGCGAGAAAACCTGACTGGTTACAGCGACTATGCAAAGAAGGTTCGCTACCGCCTGTTTCCTGGTATTTGGTGAGATCTGATTTCATTGCCGATCTTGCGAGTATCTTTTCTTGTTGCGTGTTAAGTCTCCAATTTTAAAGTCCCGTACGATATAATCCTCCTCTTAGAAAGGGAAATCCAATGCCGCGCGTATCGCTCAATCAACCCGCCCCAAACTTCACCCTACCCAATTTTTCGGGAGAAGACTTTTCTCTGGAAAACCTTATCGGCCAGAAAAATGTGCTGCTGGTGTTCAACCGCACCTTTGCCTGACCATTCTGCCAAAGGCATATGGCGCAGTTGCGTCAAGACCACACAGAATTTGTATCCCGCAATGTCGCAGTCGTAGTCGTCGGACCCGAAAACGCCCAGGAGTTCGCAGCTTATTGGCAAAAAGAAAATCTGCCCTTCATCGGGCTGCCTGATCCCAAAGCCAGCGTATTGAAGCTGTATGGGCAGGAGGTGAACCTCTTCAAGCTGGGACGCATGCCCGCCCAGGTGTTGATCGACAAAGAAGGCATCGCCCGGTTTGTGCATTACGGGCACAGCATGAGCGATATTCCCAGTAACGAGGAGATTTTGGCGCTGGTGGACGAGATCAACCAACCAAAACAGGAGGAATGATGGATCGAGTTCAAGGCATTGGCGGCATTTTCTTTAAATCACACGACCCTGACGCATTGCGGCAGTGGTACAGCCAGCATCTCGGTATCAAACTCGAGGAGTGGGGCGGAGCAGTGATGTTTACGGAGGCTGGTCAAAAGAATCCCGGGTATCAGATCTGGTCGATCTTCCCAGCTGAAACCGAATATTTCGCCCCTGGCAAAGCGACTTTCATGATTAACTACCGGGTGGATGATCTACGGGGACTGCTGGACGTTTTGCGCGAAGAAGGCTGCCAGGTGGATGAACGCATGGAAGAAAGCGAATACGGCATGTTTGGGTGGGTAATGGATCCAGATGGCAACCGCATCGAGCTCTGGCAACCACCAGTGGCATAATCGCCATCCAACCGTCTTTTTGAATTGCCACTCAGGCGGATAATCTTAATATCATCACAAGTTGCACCAAAGAGCGACCTGACTGGTCGCTCTTTTTTGAATTGTCCTAATCCTTGAGCAGGCACTTGCCTAAAAATGCACATCTCAAAAGAGGCGTATAATCCAAACATCATTCGTTCAAATTTGAAAAGGAGAATCATGGACAATTTATTACCCCTCATTTTGCAGTTGGTTGGTGGAGCAGCTGGCGGTAACCTTATCGCCAAACTGCTCAAGAAACTGGACCTCGGTCCAATCGGCAACACCATTGTCGGCCTCATTGGCGGCTTTGGCGGCGGTCAGTTGGCAGGTCTTTTGGGCGCTTCCACTGGCGGGACCGACATCGTCGCGATGTTGGGCAGCCTGCTGGGCGGCGGCGTTGGCGGCGGCGCTCTGACCGCGATCATTGGGCTCATTAAGGGCTTCATCGCAAAAAAGTAGCTGCAGGATAAAGAAAGAGGCTGTCATTTTTAGAAGACAGCCTCTTTTTGTTCTCTTTTTCGACATAGCAAAGGCGTGCCAAACAGCACGGGTTGTGAGTGGAAAGCATGGAATCAGAAAGCTTTTTGTTCGTTGGGGGTGAATTTTATTCCGACGACCGGTGGAAAACGGATTTGCCATCCTTCCCGACCGAGGGCACAATCTTCCTGAACGGTGGGAAAGCCTGCCTGACTGTTATTTGTGACTACCTGCGCGAGCATGGCATCCATCGCGTGCTTTTGCCGGCTTACCTTTGCCCAACCATTGTGGACACACTTGAATCCTGCGGTTTGAGCTGCGATTACTACAACATAACCCCTTCTTTCACGATCGACACCACTGACCTTGAACGCAACCTCCACGACAAGCAGGCGGTCTATTTCATCAATTACTTTGGATTTTCCCCAAGCCCTGATATTCTGAATTACTTGTGTGAGTTGAAACACGCTGGAAGGATCTTAATTGAGGACAACGCCCAGTCGGGATTCCTGACCCATACCACTGGTGATTTCGCGTTTAACAGCATGCGCAAACTCTGCCCATTCGATGGCGGCTACCTGAAAACCGACTACGACCTCGAGCCCTACCTGGCAGCCTACACAGGCAGAGAAAACCACCGTCTGCCGCTGATCCGCCAATACCGCAGCCAGTTGAGAGACTATCTGTTTGACGACATCGGCGACCGTGAGGCGCTTGAAGCATTATTCGAGCTTGCTGAATCTTATTACGCGAGTGATGAGGTGGTCCTGGGCGATGAAGAAGAGCGCCAACAGATCGAACATCTCGATTGGGCTGGCATTAAACAGCTTCGTCGCCAAAACTACACCAGTCTCTTGAGTTTAATTTCCAGAAATCAGCTAATCTCCCCCATCTTTCCTGCCCTGCAGCCTGATAATATGCCCTTGGGCTTGCCTGTCTATATTAGGGGTGGTTTGCGCGACCAATTGAACGAATATCTGGGCGAGAATGGGATTGGTCTGACCATCCATTGGGAAGATCTGCTCAAGGATCCCCGGCTCAACGGCAACGCGCTTGCGGTGGAGATGACCCGGAATATCCTTACCCTGGCTATCGACCAATACACCAGCCAAAGGCAGTTGGAGTTTCTTTCCAAAAAATTGGCGGACTTCACTGCAACGGTGAGACTTGACTAATCAATCATGTTCTCACAACTTACTGTTTACTAATTGCATTCTCCAAGCTGGTATTGAATAACAGACAAAAAAAAGAGGCTGTCCTGGAAAAAGGATAGCCTCTGATCAATTCTTCAATCTTTAGGGCATGGTGTTATTGGCGGCAAAATCATCTCCCAACACCACCACAATGTGGACCGGGGCGGCTGGGTCGTAGGAATAGAAGATCCGGTAGGGTTCAGTTATTCCCAGGAATTCAACCAGGTGATGCAGGGTGTAAGGTTTGGCGCCATAAAAGGTAATATTGGTATAGGTGCTATAGTCGGTATTGCCCTGTTCAACCACGTTAATGCCCTGGCTCTTCAGGTATTCTGAAGTTCTCTCAGCCAGACCCTCGGTGCTTGAGCCATTCATAATTGAGACCGTAGCTCCTTCCTCCGCCAATACATTCAGCAAAGTAGCGGGGTCCTGCACGTCAATCGCCCCTCCACCCCCAAAGATGCTGTCGCGCAGCTCGCGAATGCGATCAGGGATTGGGCGCAAGATCGCCAATCCGTCCGGGGATGTGCCAGAAGAGACGTCCTGCCAGCCGATGGCAGAATGCGCAATCTGATCACGCGGTATGTCATTGAGCACCTTTATTCCAAGCTGAATAACCTGGGTGAGATCCAGATTGGTGCGGATGCCCTGGGAAAGGCTGGCATAGAGTTCTGGCGCGCGCTGGATCAACTTGGGCAGCATATCAAATTCCAGGATACGGTCGCGGATAGCCAGGATCACCTGCTGCTGTCGCTGCGACCGGGCAATATCACCGCCAGTTGGCTCACGGTAGCGCACGTACGCCAGCGCCAGGTCGCCTGGAAGGGTGTAGAGACCTGGTTCGAGCCATTGTGAGAATTTGGTGTCAACGATGTTTAATTGCACTCTCTCTGTGGAGGTGATCTTGACACCGTCAATTTGATCGATGAAGCTTACAAAAGCCTCAAAATCGATCTGAGCATAGTAGTGAACAGGCACACCAAGCAGGTTCTCAACAGTCTTAGCCGCCAGTGCCGGACCACCGCCAGGTAGCTGGAAACTTTCGCCAATGCTGTAGGCGGTGTTGATCTTCCCATAATTTGAGCCGGGAATTTTCACCCACAGGTCGCGGGGGATGGAGAGCATACCGGCAGTGTTATTGACCGGATCCAGCGTGAAAAGGATCATTGTGTCGGTCAGCGGGTTGGCAGCGTCTGGGCTGCGGGCATCGATGCCCATCACCAACAGGTTCACGCGGGTTTTACCATCCCACGCTTCGGGCATAATGAAGGTGTCGAGTGGCGGAATAGTAGGCGTTGGAGTGACCCCTGGTTCGAGTGTCAGGTTTGGGTCAATAGTAGGTTCTTCCATAATTGGAGCGCCACCAGGATTAAAGATCGTCGCCTTGGCAACAAAATCGCTGGTAAAGCGGAAGAGGAAATATCCTCCCACCAAACCCAGAACACACAATGTGATTAACGCAATTAAGGACTTCCCGCAGGGAAGTTCCCACTGTTTCTTATCAGAATTTTTCATAAGTCCTTTATTCAGGCGAGGCTCTGCTTATCCCGGCATGGGAGGAGGCACTGGCAGGGCTTCCTTGTCGGTAGCACGCCACTTATCGCCTTCGTCAATGCGCATGATTAAAATACCATCCCAAATGGGGTACTTTCGATCACAGTCCTGGCAGATCAACCAATAATCACCAAACATTTCCAGGGTGCCGGCATTTTCTTTTACACAAACAGGGCAAGCCAGTTTGTCGAACAATTCTTTACTGATCACATCAGCCTCCATCATTTACCTTCGGAACATGCTTCCGACGGCGGATAAATTTTACCATAGGGCAGATCAGGCTCGCCTAATCTCCATGCTCGCCTATATCTGTGCCCGGACCGTAATTATACCCATCAGGCCAGGGTACGTAAGTTGTATGAATGTAATCGGTGAAATACACCGACCCGTCTTTATAAACAGTCCGCTGCACCGAGACGCTCGCGCCATTAACTGCCCAGTCCACCTGTTTGATCGTGTCCTTCGGCAGGGTGGGATCCTCGCGATAGACCGGTTCGGGAGGCGGCGTTACATTGGTAACACCAGTGGTGTTCCAATCCACGCTGCGTCCATCGCTGGTGGAATAAAACTTCCAGGTGAGCGAGTAATTAGTGGTGTAGGTCTCCATCAGGATCCAATAGGGCGTATCATTGCGGAATTTAAAATCCACCATGGGCACATAAACAGTCGCATCCAAACCTGCCAGGTTGGTGTCCACCCAGCCGTTGGCATTCTGTTCGTAGTAACTGACGCGATAGGCGTGTGGGTAACGCTCCACGATCGGAAATCCAGCAAAGAACGCGGTCCGGAAGAGGGTCGTGCTCACCTGGCAAACGCCGCCACCAACTCCCCGAACGGATTGATCGCCAACAATGATGATGGCTTCGGCATAACCGTTTTCCAGGCTGATGTCGGTCAGGTATTTTGCCATGGAGAAAACTTCACCCGGCGCGACCATCACCCCGTGGAAACTCGCTGCGGCAGTGCGAATGTTCTGGAGGCGATCCGCGGACGAACCATAAAAGTAAGAATTCCCCTCGTAAACAAGTTCGGTAATACCAAGGCTGGCAGCCGTTGAGTCATCCCTCACTGCCGGTTCGACATCCTGCATAACCAAAGTAGCCTGGTGTTGTCCCGCCTGCAGCTGCTGGATGATCTGGTCAACACTCTGCTCAAGGTCAAGACCTTTGCCGATAACAGCATTCTGAATGACCTCAATTTCACTGCGCTCATCGTTAAAATACATGCGCGCATTTACGGGTTCCACGCGCAAAGAGGGGGCAATGCTGCTGAGATAATTGAGCAGAGACTGGCGATTGAGGCTCAGTTGGTACCCGGCTGTGCCAGCATCGGAAATTCGCTCGAGTTGAAGCAGGCTGGCAAGGTCCTGGGCCTTGATCACCCAGGGTCCTGCTCCAGCATTCGGATCGGCAGGTTGGATGGTGAAATCCTGGCTGAGGATGCTCCTGGCAAGATCGGCCGTTGCCTTCACATCCATGATGACAGGAGCGGTTTCTTCAATCACCAGCGGGATTGTGCCGCTGATTTGGGTAAGAAAGAAGGGTTCAAGCTTTTTTAGCGTCGCTGGGATGTCGACCCTGCGCCCAATTTGGCCCTCGCTGACTTTCACTTCCGTACCATCCAAAGTGATTGCAGCTTCGATCATCGGTTTGTCAATCTGCCTGGCGATCTCCTGCAACATCGCATGCGCTGAGCGATGGTCATAGACTACGCTCGGGTCTATGTTTACGCCCGACTTCATGGCAAAAAACTGACTGCTGAGGTCTGCCAGCAAGCCCTGACCCCGACCCACCTGGTAAGCTTGCTCGACAGCGCTGATCGGTTCAAAGGTGTAACCTAATTGATTGGGGTTAAATGCCCAGCGGGAGTCTCCATCCGTAAAGAAGATCTGCCCCTGTTTGGGGTAAGTCAGACTTCCATTAATCTTGACCACAGCCTGACCGACTGTGAGACCGGAGAGGTCAGTGCCGTTTACCGACACTCCCGGGAAAATGGCGTTTTCGTGTTTGGCTTCAAAGCCAAACACAATCGCAAAGAGCGTTGCCAGCGCCAGGAGAATGCCAAAAATCAGAACAAAGCCAATTTGTTTGTTCATGTTTGCCCGCTTGGCGGGTATGGCAGGCGCGGGTGTTATGGGAATTTGAGTAGTGTCTTCAGTCATAATGATCCCAGATTATAGTTTAGGCAGTTAAGGTTAAGCAACCTAAGGCTGCAGGTTTTGTACCTATTAACAGACGCTGAGATCACGATTTGGTTCCCCTGCCTGATTTTTAGCCATGCGCCAGGCATAAGCACAAATCCCAACCAAACAACAAATATTAAAGCTGGAATATAATGGAGCAAGAAGTCAGAAGAAGTCGCAAAAAAATTCATGAACAAAATCACTTATAAGCGCATCTTGCCAGCAATCCTTACTTGCTGCCTGCTTCTTTGCTTTCTTAGCCCCGTTTTTGCCAGTAATCCTTTGCAGGAAGCAACCCCTGAAATGCAGCAGCAGCCCACCATCGCACCCACCCTGCCGGTGGAGCTTTACTCCCAAACCGCCACGCCCGGGTTGGATGGCGGCATTCGCCACACAGTGCTCGATGGGCAATTCCTGGACACGATTGCTGGAATGTACGGTATCACGCTGAACGAACTGCTAACAAAAAACAATCTGACTGCAGAAACAATCATCTTCCCTGGAGACATCCTGATCATCCGCGAGGGCGGCGAAATAAACCTGGGTCAACCTACCGGCACGCCCGAAGCGCCTGCTCTGATGCTTGCCCCTGAACCCACCCAAACCCCCACTGCCACGCTTGCCCTTGTCCTGGCTGAGCTCACGCCGGAGCCAACGCCCATGGAAGACCCGGGGGTGTTCAATCGCATCATGAGCAGC
>DAOOPV010000043.1:0-18621 GCA_035388405.1 Anaerolineaceae bacterium | reverse complement strand
CTGAGTATGACCGCCAATTCAATTATTCAGCTTGACTTTCAATACGGTATCTACGAAAAAATTGAATCATGCGTAGGTCGGATTGAGACTGCCTCACAATCTTGATGCTCCCTTAATCCCTCGCAGACTCACTCCAACACACTTATTCATTGGCGGAGTGCGCAAAGAAAGCGCATTCCGCCCAACAAGGAACCTATCTTTCGTAGGTCGGAATGAGACTGCCGATTGACAGCACTTTGGTGGTTAAGTCGGCGCAGGCTCACTCCGACATCAACATCATCGGCGGATTGAGGGCACGATACCTTTGTCCATCACACCATTTGCGGTGCCCTCAATCCTGCCCTACGAAAAAAATGAGGCAGGGTGCCCAAAGGCAGAGCACATATGCTGCCAGCCACACACCGCCCGCTTTAGGGGTAAAATTAATCAGACCGGTGAAGGGGAACCGGAAAAATCCAAGGAGTACACCATGACCACCAAAGATTTCCAACCCGTTTATGCTTTTCAAAAAACACTCACATCGCACGGGCAATCCATGACAACCTATTTCGACAAAAAAGGCCGCGTAAAAAAGGTCGAAGCCTGCATGGATAACATCGCCCCTGATCAGACCATTCCGCTGGCGAGCATCATCGACCACACCCTGCTAAAGGCGGATGCAACGGCCGAACAGGTAGCAATCCTCTGCGAGCAAGCCCTGGAATACCACTTTGGGGCAGTATGCGTCAACAGCTACTGGGTTGCCTACTGCAAAGCCGCGCTGGCGGGCTCGAACGTCAAAGTCGGCGCTACGATTGGCTTCCCGCTTGGGGCAATGTCCACCAAAGCCAAAGTTTTTGACACCAAACAATCAATCAAAGACGGAGCAACAGAGATTGACATGGTGATCAATATCGGCGAGCTCAAGTCGCGCAACCTGGCAGCCGTCGCGAACGATATCCGCGAAGTGGTGCGAGTAGCCCACAAGATGGGTGCAATTGTGAAGGTGATTCTGGAGACCTGCTTGCTAACGGACGAAGAGAAGGTGACTGCTTGCCTGCTTTCCAAGGAAGCAGGAGCAGATTTTGTGAAGACTTCGACCGGCTTTTCAACCGGCGGCGCGACGGTGGAAGATATTCGCCTGATGCGCAGCGTGGTCGGTCCGGAGATGGGCGTCAAAGCCTCCGGCGGTGTTCGCAGCCTGGCAGATGCCCAGGCGATGATCGATGCCGGCGCGACCCGCATCGGCACTAGCGGCGGCATTAAGATGGCTGAAGAGCTGGCTGCCAGCCAGAAGTAAGTTTCTGTTTCCGTAACGTTTGTATTAAAAAACCACCCTGAGACAGGGTGGTTTTGGTTACATCTTTCTTGAATTTTGTCATCCTGAACGCAGTGAAGGATCTGATTCGTAATGACTAAGTAAATAACAGATTCTTCGCTTCGCTCAGAATGACCTGAAAGGATGAGTGGCGAGTTAGAGTGAACAGAGAGAAAGGGATCGTCATCCTGAACGCAGTGAAGGATCTGGTTCGTAATGACCAGGTAAATAATAGATTCTTCGCTTCGCTCAGAATGACCTGAAAGGATCAGATTGACAATCCCATAACCAAAAAAATCAATTACCGTCTCTAACTTCCGGCATATCCCGGCTGGCGATGACGTCCACGCCCGTGCCGATGACATTCGGGATGATGACCTGGGTAGCTTTGACAGGCGCGTTCACTTCCACCGCGCGAATCGCAGCCAACACGTCGCTTATGCGCCGCTTGGGGATGCTGCCCTTGGTGTAGACCGGTAAAAGTGGGTGTAAGCCGCCAACCACCCTGACCGTGCTGGCAATCATACGTTGAGGGGCGATGGCTTCTTGGCGACCGTAGGTCTCGCCGCGCTTGCAGCGGTGCCCAAGCACTTTGATGACTTCGTCACCTTCCATGCGTACGATCAATTTGCATCCCATTGGACAGGCCGTGCAAATAAAGCTCTTTTCTTCCATCTTATGCCTCCGATTTTGGGTAGATATCCACCGTCAGGGAACCGGCTTTTTCAACTTCAGCGTGCATATTTGGTTTAAGCACGATCGTTACCATTTCACCAGGACGGACGTATCGTTCTGAACGGCGGACAATTCTGTTGTTCTCGCCGTGAACTTCCAGCCAAACATCTTCTTCGATTGGTCTGGTCACTCGCATCTGCAGGTGGATGTCGCCTTGTTCAAGCGCTTGTTTGTCCAATTTGTGGGGGACGATGTAGCGCACATTTTTGCCTGGAACCAAGGGTATGTAGCGAGCAGTGCGCGCTTTCTCAGCCAAAGCAAATTCTGCGGCACTTCGTCCGGCTTCAGAACCTGCCATTGACACCCAATCGACCAGGTCGTAAACATGCACAACATTACCAGCAGCGAAAATACCAGGAATATTGGTCTGGAAATGTTCGTCCACAAATGGACCCCCGGTCACAGGATCCAGAAGTACACCAGCCTTCTTGGAAAGTTCGTTTTCAGGGATCAAACCGACTGAGAGCAATAAAGTATCGCAAGGGATGATCTCTTCACTTCCGGGAATGAAATTCCATTTATTATCGACTGCCACAGCCTCAATCGCTTCAACCCGATCCTTGCCAATAATTTTCTTGACTGTATGTTGAAGTTGTAAGGGAATGCCCCAGTCATCCAAACACTGAACGTAGTTTCGGCTCAAGCCGGAAAGGTAAGATTGAATTTCAAGCACCCGTTCCACATGAGCTCCCTCAAAGGTCAGGCGGCGTGCCATGATCATGCCGATGTCACCGGAACCAAGAATAACGAAGTTATTGCCGGGCATATAGCCTTCCACGTTTACCCAGCGCTGGGCAGTGCCGGCTGTAAAGACGCCATTAGGGCGATAACCTGGCAGACGAACCTGAGCGCGTGTGCGCTCCCGGCAGCCCATCGCCAGCACGATGGCATGGGCATCTACTTCGACGTAGCCAAAATCACGGCTGGAAAGAAAGAGCTTCCGCTGGGAAGTCACATCCATGACCATGGTATCCAACAGGAAAGAAATACCCAAAGATTTAGCTTCATTGATATATCGTTGAGCATATTCCGGGCCAGGCAAATCTTCTTTGAAAGTTTGCAAGCCAAAGCCGTTGTGAATACACTGTAAAAGGATCCCACCCAGTTCAACGTCTCGTTCAATTACCAGAACGTCATCCGCGCCGCCCTTTTTCGCATCAATGGCAGCAGCCAGACCGCCAGGGCCTGAACCAATCACAACTACATCGTATTTCTTCTTAATTATCATCAGCGGCCTCCGACTCTTTAGTCTCCCGGACAAGATATTCAGAATTATGACCTCGTTTAGTGATTTCCAATGGTGAAACGCCAAGTTCTCTGGCAAGAATTGCCACCACGCGGGTCATATCAAACCCACCCTGACAGCGGCCAGTGCCCAGCCAGGTGCGCCTTTTAATAGCATCGTACGTCACAGCTGGGATGGGTGCATGAATCTCAGCCAAAATTTCTCCCTCAGTGACATTCTCGCAGCGGCAGATCACGCGACCAAAGTGCGGATCCATTTCCACCAGCAGTTGGCGGTCTTTATGGGACATATCGCGAAAACGCGGTCTGGCTTGTCTGATGGGTTCCCAATCTTTCTTTTCACGCAGGTCTTCTCCTGCATCCTTGAGAAGATCAATGACCTCTTCGGCAATCGCAGGTGAAGCAGCCAATCCTGGTGATTCGATTCCACCCAGGTTCACGAATCCACGCACGTTCTCCGGAATTTCGATGATGTAGTCTTTGTTGTAGTTAACGCCAGGTGTCTTGCAGGGACCATTGCCCATTGCTCTTAGACCTGCGAATGTGGCAATGACGTGACGCCTGTCTAGCGTGGGTATCAGTTTTTGTGCGCCTTCCCAAATTTCATCCATGCCGGGTATGGTGGTGGTGGTATCTTCTTTGTCATCGATGATTTGAGCATTCGGTCCGATAATGGTGTTGCCATGGACCGTGTTTGTTACCATGATTCCCTTACCAGCATCCGATGGTACTGGGAAAAGAACGTTATCAATTTGAATGTCAGCCCGGTCAAAAACAAAATACTCGCCTTTGCGCGGTCGGATCTTGAATTCAGGGCGTACACCCGCTTTGTGCATCACCACATCTGAATAGAGCCCAGCAGCATTGACCACCCAACGTGAGAGGAAATCGCCTCGATTGGTCTTGATGCCAATGATGCGATCGCCTTCCATGATGAAATCTTCAAAAGCAGTGTCGAATTTGAACTCAGCCCCATTCATAGCGGCATTTTCGCCGGCAGCCACATTCACTTGGAAGCAATCGCAAATACCACCGGTGGAAGCCCAAAGTGCGCCACTGACATTCGGGTTGATATTCTTTTCACGGGCGCGCATTTCCTCACCACTGATCATGATCATACCGGGAACGCCATTCTTCTTGCCTTGAACCATCAAGGTGTCCAGAGCGGGAAGTTCCTCTTCACCAATCGCAACTACATAATCACCGCTGCGAACATAAGCGAAATTCAGCTCTGCTTTGAGCTGATCCCACATAGCATTGCCCTTTACGTTCATGCGCGCCTTGAGCGACCCGGGGACCGGGTCATAACCCGCATGAACAATGGATGTGTTAGCAGCAGTAGTCCCCATTCCAACATCGGCTTGCTTTTCGATAACGAGAACTCTGCCTTCGTAACGGGAGAGCCATCGGGCTATCATACAACCAATAACCCCCGCCCCAATTACTATAAAATCGTATTTCTTTTGCACACTTTCCTCCATCTGTGATTTTTTAAATGTATTGAATGAATACCTTGAGAGTATGTTATTTTGGGGTTGCAAGATATCAGTTTTGGTTGAGTCATGACCAGCTTTGATGAGATAAATGTGTTAATTAATTTGTAAATCTTGTACAACAATATATCTTGGAAGATCTTTCCGGGTATTATACTACGCCAATAAGAAAAAAACTGTTAAAATTTCAAATTGACAACAAAATATCTTGACCTATTTTTACAAAACAGGCGAAATCATGTATTAATTTACGCAATTGTGATATAGTAGGTGCTAGCTTAAATTACTGCCGTTTACACTGACTGAATAACAAAATACGTATTCTTTTTAGATCAAAGCAAAAAAAGGGTAATAAGTTGGTAAATACAATTTATTGGCTAAGGATCAATAAAAAAGACAGTGATTTGCAAGCTCCATGTGGATTTACATGTTGCAATGGGGGACATTCATTACGTCAAAACTTGTTTGATAATTTTTATTAGAAAGCGAGGATTCTATCGGAAAAAATTCAATTTCGCACCAAATCAATATTTCAAAATTATTCAAACTAACTCAGAAAAAGGAGATCTACTCATGGAAAATCGCACAATGAAAGAATTTATCGGCGAAGTGTTCGGCACCTTCATCCTGATTTTGCTGGGTGATGGTGTTGTCGCCAATGTTGGTCTGGCACCCCGTGTTGCTGGTACCGCTTATAACTGGAACACCATTACCATCGGTTGGGCGTTCGCAGTGATCATCGCTGTCTACGTTTCTGGGGGTGTCTCTGGTGCACACCTGAACCCCGCAGTGACCCTTGGTTTAGCTGTCCGCCGTGGCTTCCCCTGGAAGAAAGTTTTACCCTTCATTGTTGCTCAGATGATCGGTGCATTCCTTGGTGCTGCTGCCGTTTATTTTACTTATCGCGACGGCCTCGTGGCTGCTGGAATGCCCAATGTCTGGTCAACCGGACCTGGCTCTGTCTTCGGACAGGCTTGGTGGGGCGCTGAGAGCTCTGGTGCAACTGGCGGCTACAGCATGTTGACTGCCGCAATCGCGGAACTATTCGGAACCTTAATGCTCACGTGGGGTATCGCAGCGAGTGGCGACGCAAAGAACATGGGTCTCAAAGACAACCTCGGTGCTTTAATCGTTGGTTTCACTGTTCTGGCTGTTGGTCTTTCCCTCGGTGGTCCTTCTGGCTATTCCATCAATCCCGCTCGTGACCTCGGTCCCCGCCTACTTGGTGCCCTGGTCGGAACAAAGGGTTTGTTCGATGGTATTTACTGGCTGATTGTTCCTGTTTTGGTTCCAGCAATTGCTGGTCCTATTGGCTTCTGGCTCTATGACATGGTTGTAGCTAAGAATCTGCCCAAGAAAGACTAGTAAAAATTTGACCATCTATGACCGCTCGTCACATCAACGCTTGACAAAGGAAAATTCATTCCAAGTAAAGCAAGGAGACATTCAATATGAAAAAATTGATCAATAAACCTGAAGACGTTGTAAAAGAAGAACTCAAAGGCATTGAACTGGCTCATCCCGACTTGGTCAAGGTTTTCTATGACCCTGATTTCATCGTTCGTGCGGATGCTCCAGTTCAAGGTAAAGTTGCGCTGGTCTCCGGTGGGGGCAGCGGTCATGAACCCATGCACGGTGGTTTTGTCGGCAAAGGTATGTTAGATGCCGCTTGCCCGGGTGCTGTTTTCACCAGCCCGACTCCAGACCAGATGCTTGAAGCGACCAAAGCAGTAGACGGTGGCGCAGGCGTTCTGCATATTGTGAAGAACTATACCGGCGATGTTATGAACTTCGAAATGGCAGCCGATTTAGCGCGTGACGAAGGGATTGAAGTCGAATCAGTCATAGTTAATGATGACGTTGCTGTCGAAGACAGCACATGGACTGCTGGACGACGCGGGGTAGGTCTGACTGTTTTGATGGAGAAAATCGTTGGTGCTGCTGCCGAAGAAGGACGTTCTCTAAAAGAATGTGCTGACCTGGCACGCAAAGTCAATGGTCAAGGTCGCAGTATGGGCATGGCGCTTACTTCCTGCACCGTCCCGCATGTTGGCAAACCCTCGTTCGACCTGCCAGAAGATGAAATGGAAATCGGTATCGGTATCCATGGTGAACCTGGTCGACATCGCATCAAGCTTGAACCAGCAGATAAGATCACTGAAATGCTGCTTGAGCCTGTTGTCGAAGACTTGCCCTATAAAGAAGGTGATGAAGTCCTGCTGTTTGTAAACAGCATGGGCGGCACTCCCTTGATCGAGCTTTACATTGTCTATAGAAAAGCAATGGAATTGCTTGAAGCCAAGGGCATTAAGGTTGTCCGCAATCTGATCGGTCCTTACATCACCAGCCTCGAAATGGCTGGAATGTCCATCACCCTTTTGAAAATGGACGAGGATTTAAAGAAACTCTGGGACGCACCGGTCAAGACCGCCGGAATGCGGTGGGGTATTTAGTTTATCTTATTCACGCTACTGGAGTTTAAAACTCCAGTAGCGCTCTAAAGAGGCAAATGTGGCTATTACGAGAGATGATGTATTGAATTGGATCAAAAGTTACGCTCAAGCGATCGAAGAAAACTGTGAAATGTTAACTGACCTCGACCGTGAGATTGGTGACGCTGACCATGGCGCCAATATGAGACGTGGTTTTAGAGCTGTGCTTGAAAAATTGCCATCCGTTGAGGACAAAGATATTGGAACCATTCTGAAAAATGTTGGTATGACCCTTTTGTCCAAGGTGGGTGGGGCTGCAGGTCCACTTTATTCGACCATGTTTACGAAAGCTGGAATGACTATTGGCACGAAAATGGAAATGGATCTGAACGATTGGGCTCAAGCCCTGGAAGCAAGCACTACTGGTATTGCCAAGCTGGGCAAAGCCCTGCCAAACGACAAGACCATGCTGGATGCACTGTATCCAGCATTGAATGCCTTAAGTGCAGCTATGGGGAATGGAGCGTCGGTTGGAGAAGCACTGCAAAAATCAGCCGATGCGGCTCATGAAGGCATGTTGGCTACCATTCCATTGGTGGCACGCAAAGGGCGTGCAAGCTACCTGGGGGAACGCAGTGCCGGTCATCAAGATCCTGGAGCGACTTCTACCTATTTACTCATCAAAACAGCCGCTGAAACTTGGACAGACTGTTAAGGTCTGGCTCAATGAAAATTATTATAGAAAAAGGAGAACAAATTATGGCAAAGTACGTAGCAGCAATTGATCAGGGAACCACCAGCACCCGCTTTATGGTTTTCGACCATTCAGGTAAAGTGGTTGGCTATGATCAAAAAGAACACGAACAGATCTATCCAAAACCAGGATGGGTCGAACACGATCCTATAGAAATTTGGCAGGCAACCCAGGATGTTATCAAGGGCGCGCTGGATAAACTAAAGATTGATGTCAAAGAAATTGCAGCTGTCGGTATCACCAACCAGCGCGAAACCACCGTTGTCTGGGAAAAAGCCACTGGCAAACCAGTCTTCAACGCTATTGTCTGGCAGGACACCCGTACAGATCAAATCTGTAATGAATTAGCCAAAGACGGCGGTCAGGATCGCTTCCGCACCAAAGTTGGTCTGCCTTTGGCCACCTATTTCTCTGGTATGAAAGCTAAATGGATTCTCGACAACCACCCAGAATTAAAAGAAAAAGCTGAAAAAGGCGAGATCCTCTTCGGCAATATCGATACCTGGGTGATCTGGAATCTTACCGGTGGTCCTCGCGGCGGCGTTCATGTAACAGACGTCACCAACGCTTCCCGAACCTTCATGATGAACCTGGAAACCCTTGATTGGGATCCAGAGATGCTCGCAATTTTGGGTATCCCCCGCGCAATGCTTCCCGAAATCAAAGCTTCAAGCCAGGTCTATGGCTACTGCAAGGGCGGTGCTCTGGACGGTATTCCTGTGGCTGGTGATTTGGGCGATCAACAGGCTGCCCTCTTTGGACAGACCTGCTACTCCCCAGGTGAAGCCAAGAACACCTATGGCACTGGCTGCTTCATGCTCCTGAACACCGGTAATAAACCGATCCAATCCAAGAATGGTCTGCTGACCACCCTTGGTTACAAGATTGGAAACGAACCCGCTGTTTACGCTCTGGAAGGCTCCATCGCCATCACCGGAGCGCTGGTGCAGTGGATGCGCGACAATCTCAAGATGATCGAAAAATCATCCGACATCGAAATGCTGGCTAACAGCGTTGAAGATTCCGGCGGCATTTACTTTGTCCCGGCCTTCTCCGGCTTGTTTGCTCCGTACTGGAAGAGCGATGCCCGCGGCGCAATCGTCGGGCTGACCCGCTACATCAATGGTGGACATCTCGCACGCGCCGTCCTTGAAGCAACCGCATACCAGACTGCTGAAGTCTTGGAAGCTATGAACAAGGACTCTGGCGTCGATCTGACCGCTCTCAAGGTTGATGGCGGCATGGTCTTCAATGAGACCCTGATGCAATTCCAAGCCGATATCCTGGGTGTGCCCGTGATTCGCCCGACCGTCGCAGAAACTACCGCTTTGGGCGCTGCCTATGCAGCTGGCCTGGCTGTTGGCTTCTGGGAGAAGGTCGAAGATTTACGCGTCAACTGGGGCAAGGACAAAGAATGGCTTCCAAAGATGGATCCGGAAACCCGCGCCAAACTCTACAAGGGTTGGAAGAAAGCGGTTACCCGCACCTTCGATTGGGTCGAAAACTAGTTTCTCAGTTCGTTTAGAATTATGGGGCGGAGACTTGTATCTTCGCCCCTAATTTTTAGCCATACAGGAGTAAAAAGAGATGAGCAAAAATAGTAAAAACGCCAACTCAAAGAAAAAAGAAGAAGTAAACTCTGAAGACTTCAGTAAGCCATGGATCCAGAGACGAACCGGTTTTATTGTTATTACAATTATTAGTATCGCCATTATGATTTTAGTAGCGGTTCAGATCATCATGGGAAGTGGGGATTGGGGGCGTGGTCTGCTTTGGGGTATCCTCTTTGGCGGCAGTATCTGGTTCGTGTTCTTTGGAATGAATTGGTTTCATTCTCTCTTTCATCCTAAACCCAAGCAAAGCGACAACTCTAAAGATCCAAAATAGAGGGACATAATGGTCAATATCTTACTTGTCTCACATAGCCATAAACTCGCCCAGGGAACAGCCGAGCTTGTAAGGCAAATGGCTCCTTCTCCTGATTTGTCAATTAAGGTCGCAGCCGGGCTTGGCGATGATCATGATGAAATTGGTACGGATGCGGTCGAGATCATGGAAGCCTTGAGTGAACTCGCGGAGAATAATGACGTATTGGTGCTGATGGATCTGGGCAGCGCGATTTTGAGTACAGAAATGGCACTTCAGATGATCGATGAAGATATCGCCTCCAGGGTGCGGATGTGCCCGGCACCTTTTGTAGAAGGCGCCATTGCTGCTGGTGTGCAGGCTAACCTTGGCAGCCCGATTCAAGAGGTTTATAAAGAGGCGATGAACGCCCTTGCAGCGAAGAAACAGCAGATTGTTAGCGAAGAAGAAACCATGGATCCACAGGCTGGCCCCGAAATGGCAATTTTAGAGCCTGAGGTAATTAATGGCGACAAGGCAGCTGAACTGCAGATAACAGTCACTAATCCCAGCGGTTTACACGCCCGTCCCGCAGCGTTATTTATCCAAACTGTCAAGAAGTATGACGCCAAACTCACCGTTACAAACCGAACCGAAAATTCTGAACCAGTCTTAATTAAAGGCATGATCTCGGTAATGCTGTTGGGAGCCAAGCAAGGAGATGAATTGTTTCTTCAAGCTACTGGTCCGGAGAAAGACGCCCTCTTAGCTGAATTAAAGAAGTTATTCCTGGATAATTTTGGGGAATAGGTTACACGCCTTCTCCTTAAGCCTTCTCCTTGCCCTGGGGAAGGTGGATGAGGAGTACCGTATAGATACACATACGATTCTTTTGAAAGACAGGCGTAGTAGGGTAGTAAGCACAGACCCCCGTGTCTGTTCGTTTACCTGAACGCGGTCAATTAGCTAAAGATAGTTGGAGACCCTTGGTCAGCTCACGTGCTCGGTCAGGAGACCGGCACGATCAATCTCGTCATCGCGAGCGAAGCGTAGCGATCTGCATTTGGATTGGATTATATGGAGACCTTCGGTCAGATGCCTTGCTCGGTCAGGAGACCGGCACGATCAATCTCGTCATCGCGAGCGAAGTGTAGCGGTCTGCATTTGGATTGGATTAAATGGAGACCTTCGGTCAGATGCCGTGCTCGGTCAGGAGACCGGTACGATCAATCTCGTCATCGCGAGCAAAGCGAAGCGATCTGCATTTGGATTGTGTTAGCTGGAGACTTGGCGGCCAATTCGCGCGCACTATAAAAAGTGAACACCCTCTTCAGTCTCCCATCGGTTACACGGTGGGAGCCAGCTTCCCTCCTTTTCGCTTCGCTACACGGATCTTCGACCAGGGGAAGCCCAAGGACTGATAGCGTCACCCTGATGGGTTTTTCGCAGTGACAAAATAGCAAACTAACAACATTTCCCCATTGGCACGGGAATTGCTACATTCGGTTTGAGTATCCTCATCGAGGGAGTTATGACTGAGCCAAAGAAAATCGTCCGCATATTTATGTTCATTGGGCTGATCGCCCTGAACGCTGTTTTGCTGGCTGTGGTTCTACAGCGAACCCGCCCCAATTTCACCCCTCAAGCCAAAATTACCAACCCAACCTCGCCTTCGATTGCTATGAATCACCACCTCTATCTTCCCCTGGCATCGACGGCGTACAAAAATTCGATCGTTCTCCTGCCAGGTGATGGCGTCTATTATGAGCGGGATCAAGACATGCAAATCGTTCACGTGGTGGGGGAAGTGCTCAATAACACCCCAACCACCGTCAACAAGGTGATGATCGAAGCAGTGGTAAACCTAAAGGCAGGCGGTCAAACCATCTTGCGCGGATTCCCATTGGCTGGAACTCTCGCGTCTGGCAGCAAAGCTTGCTTTGATCTCTACGTGGTGGAGTCCAAAGAAGTCGAAAGCTACGTTGTGAAAGTACTCTCTTACGGAACAGGTGGCAGTGTGCCTGTTGGTTTGGAGCCTAAGGTTGCCAGTGCTGGGTATAACTCTCAGAATAGCTGGTATAGCGTGGAAGGAACGGTCACAAGTGCCGAACCCATGCTGCTGGATGATGTTCGCGCTGTAGTAACGCTTTTTGAAAGTTCCGGCAGGATTTTGGGATGTGAACAAAGTTATGTTCGATCCCAATCGGAAGAAACAAACGCGCCTGTTTCTTTCAGAGTTTTGTTTATGAATCGTGATTTTTCTCAAGCTTCCAATTATTCCCTGTCACTTGCAGGCACAACCCAATAGCACGATTCGCCTGACCTTCCCCAAACAGTTGAAAACTTAGCAATAAGCCCCAATGGTGATAATCCGTCTTGACAATCCAAAATCAGAGTCGTATAGTTAAGCCCGTTTAACTATCAAGGCAGGTTTACAATGCAAGCAAAGCAAGAAAAACTAACTGAGCAGCTCAACCAGTTCGCTGGCATCACGATGCACATCAACATGATCTACAACATGCAGTTCATGCAGGAGCACGATCTCTCCTTTACGCATCTGAACAGCCTGTTCCTCATTCACCGCGCTGGCTGTACCAATATTCAGTGCCTTGCGGATCACCTGGGTGTCACCAAAGCTGCTGTCTCGCAGATGATTGACCGGCTGGTTGACTCAGGCCTGATTTCCCGTCAGGAGGCGCCAATGGACAGGCGCAGCAAGCGGATCTGCCTGAGCGAGACCGGCAAGAGCCTGGTGCAAAAAGCCTTCCTAGCGCGCCAAAAATGGGTGCCAAACCTGGCTGCCAGCCTGACGGAGTCGCAACAAGAGCAGGCTTGCCAGATCTTTGAGACTGTAAACGAAAAGCTCAGACAAATTCAGAAAGGACTAAATCCCGAAATATCGAGAAATAACCTATGTTAAGACTTAAGAAATACTACCGACCTTATTTAAAGTTAATCCTGCCAGCAATACTATTCGTGCTGGTCGTCGCCTGGAGCGATCTACAATTGCCAGATTATCTCTCCGACATTGTCAATATTGGCATCCAGCAGAAGGGCGTAGAATCCGGCGCGCCAGTGGTTCTGAGCGAGAGCACATTCCAGAGCATCGGCAAACTCTACCCAGATGAGCAGGCAAAATTATTGCAATATTATGAACTGGTTTCACCAGGCAGCCTACAATCCGAATCCCTCGCAGCAGATTTCCCCAAAGCCGCAGAAGAGGCAGTTTATGCTCTGAAGCCGCTTGAAGAGGGAGAGGATCTGGTCGTGGAAAACCTGATTTCCAAACCGCTGGTTTTACTCCATAGTTTTCGCATGATCCAGGAGAATCCTGAACTCGCCACACAAATGCTTGGGGAGAATTTTCCTTTGGACCCCAGCCTGCTCAGCAGTGGGCAGGACCTGTTGAGTTTGCTCTCGGTGATGCCTCAGGCACAACGGACTCAGTTACTTGACAACGTCAATCAGCACCTGACCGCGCTTGAAGGAACCATTCTGCATCAAATCACTGTCTCTGCTATTACCAGCGAGTATTCCTCCCTGGGCGCAGACATCGGACGGTTTCAAACCAATTACATCCTGCGCGTCGGTGCGCAAATGCTTGTTGTTTCCCTGTTGAGTTTGGTTGCTTCCATAGTAGTCAGCTATTTGGCTTCACTCAGCTCTGCCAGTATTGCCAGGGACATCCGTTCCGGTGTTTTCCGTAAAGTAACAGATTTCAGCAACGCTGAGTTTGAAAGTTTTTCCACGGCTTCGCTCATCACCCGCACCACCAATGATGTTGACCAGGTTCGGATGGCAATCTTTATGCTGATACGCATGGGCTTCCAGGCTCCTCTTATTGGCGGCTTGGGAATCGTGCGCGCCCTCGAAAAAAGCCCGGGTATGTGGTGGACAATCGCATTGATCGTCGGGGTTTTGATGGTAGTCATCATTGCCCTCTTTGCGATTGTCGTCCCACGCTTTGAACGCATCCAAGCCTTTATTGACAGACTCAACCTTGTCATGCGCGAAAACCTTTCGGGTATCATGGTTGTCAGAGCTTTCAATAAACAGCATTTTGAAGAAGAACGGTTTGACGTCGCCAACAAGGATCTGACGGGCAATATGCTCTATATTGGACGAGCGATAGCCTTCATATTTCCCGCTATGAACCTGATCATGATGGGAGGCCAAGTCTTCATCATCTGGATCGGGGCGGGCATCATAGCGCAATCCAGCATGCAGGTCGGCGACCTGATTGCCTTCATGCAATATGCGATGCAGATCATGTTTTCCTTTTTGAGTCTTTCGATGCTCTTAATTTTCATTCCGCGCGCTAACGTTTCTGCCAATCGCATTGCGGATGTGCTCGAGAAAGCAGTTTCCATCACCGATCCAGCCGAACCGGTTGCCTTCAAACAACCCGTGAAGGGCGTGGTGGAATTTCAGGATGTTGATTTCCACTATCCAGATGCTGAGGAGGACATGCTGCACGATGTCAGTTTTAAGGCAGACCCCGGCAAGGTAACTGCGATTATTGGTTCAACTGGAAGCGGAAAATCCACACTCATCAACCTCCTGCCCCGCTTTTTCGATGTGAGCAAGGGCAAGATCACGATTGATGATATTGACATTCGCGATGTGCCTCTAGCCACTTTGCGGGATCAAATTGGTTTCGCGCCGCAACGAGGGCTGCTCTTTAGCGGCACCGTTGCAAGCAACCTTCAAGTCGCAAAACCCGACGCCACCGAAGAAGAGATGCGCGAGGTCATCACAATTGCCCAGGCAGCTGATTTCGTTTTGAATGGCGAAGACGGACTGAATATGCCCATCGCGCAAGGCGGTGATAATCTCTCGGGCGGTCAGCGGCAGCGCCTTTCGATAGCGCGTGCCATCATCAAACCGCGCCCGATCTATATTTTTGATGACAGTTTCTCAGCCCTGGACTTCAAGACTGACTCAGCCCTGCGCAGTGCACTCCGACCAAGGATCGCAAATAGCACATTTATCATCATTACCCAGCGCATTTCAACTGCCAAAAACGCAGATCAGATCATCGTACTTGATAACGGGAGGGTTGTGGGCAAAGGAAGCCATCACGAACTGATGACCAACTGCAATACTTACCAGGAAATTGCGAACTCTCAGTTGAGCGCGGAGGAGTTAGCATGAACCAGCAACCAAACCAAAAACCTATCCAAACCGATCCTAAGAACCCCTTCGCCAACAGTCAAGCCAAGAAGGTGGATACAATGGCAAGACCTCTTCGAGGTGGAGGAGGTAGAGGGGGCAGGTTGATGCCGGGTGAGAAACCGCGCGACTTCAAAGGCAGCATGAAGCAGCTGATCAGCTACCTTGGACCCTACCGTTGGTCTGTCTTGCTGATGCTTCTAATGGCTGCCGGCGGCACCGTCTTCTCAATTTTTGGACCGCGCACGCTGGGCGAGGCAATCACTGAGCTTTACGCCGGTGTTTTACGCATGGTTCAGGGCGACCCACTGGGTATTGACCTTACCGCGATTGGGGCGATCCTCGTTCGCGTGCTGCTACTTTATGTTATTTCATCGGTCCTCAGCCTGGTTCAGGGCTTTATCATGACCAGAATTTCTGCCAACATCACATACAAGATGCGCCAGGAAATCTCACATAAGGTCAACCGACTGCCGCTCAGTTACTTCGACCGGGTTACCCAGGGAGAGGTGCTTTCGCGAGTCACCAATGACGTTGATGTCATCAGCAACACGCTCAATCAGAGTCTCTCGGAAATCATCACCTCCGTCACCCGCATCATCGGCGTGCTAATCATGATGTTTTCCATCAGCCTCAGCATGACCCTCATCGGCCTTATTATGGTGCCATTGGTCATGATTGTTGTACGGTTGATTGTAAGTAAATCGCAAGTGTATTTCCGCCTTCAGCAGGAATATCTCGGGCACATTGATGGTCATGTTGAAGAAATGTATGGCGGGCATTTGATCTTGAAGGCGTATAACGGCGAACAAGGCAGCGTTGAGCACTTTGAAACTCTGAACGAAACCCTCTTTACCAGTGCCTGGCGCTCGCAATTCCTCTCTAATATGATCATGCCGATCGCACGCTTCTTCAGCAATCTTGGTTATGTCGCTGTCGCGATCCTGGGAGGTTACCTGACCATTCAGAACAAGCTGACCATTGGCGACATCCAGGCTTTTATTCAATATTTGCGTTCGTTCCAGCAGCCTTTGATGCAGATCGCGAATATTGCCAATATCCTCCAGCAAACCGCGGCCGCCGCAGAGCGCGTCTTCGAGTTCCTCAATGAATCGGAGATTGAACCCGACTCTGCCACCGCCGTGGCTCCCGAAAACGTGCGTGGAAAGGTGGAATTCCGCAACGTCTGGTTCGGCTATAACCCCGACGAATACATCATCAAAAATTTTTCAATGGTGGTTGAACCCGGGCAGAAAATCGCGATCGTCGGTCCGACTGGCGCAGGTAAGACCACTCTGGTCAAATTGCTGATGCGCTTTTATGACATTGACCGCGGGGAGATCCTGATCGACGATGTCAACATCCAGGATATGACCCACGAAAACCTGCGCAGCCACCTGGCGATGGTGCTCCAGAACACCTGGCTCTATAACGGTACGATCCGCGAGAACATCCGCTACGGCCGGCAGGATGCCAGCGATGAAGAGGTGGTGCATGCGGCGGATATGGCCTATGCCGATCACTTTACGCGCACGCTTCCCGGCGGATACGACATGGTGCTCAACGAAGAGGCCACCAACGTCTCTGCCGGTCAGAAACAGCTGCTGACCATCGCGCGCGCTGTTTTGGCAGACCCGACCATTCTGATCCTGGACGAAGCCACCAGTTCAGTCGATACCCGCACCGAAGTGCTGATCCAGAAAGCCATGGACAAGCTGATGATCGGCCGAACCAGCTTCATTATCGCCCACCGCCTGTCCACCATCCGCAACGCCGACCGCATTTTGGTGCTACGCGATGGCGACATCGTGGAACAAGGCTCACATGAAGAGTTGCTGGCAAGCCAGGGATTCTATTCCGAGCTATACCACAGCCAGTTCCTGCAGCCGGTGGACGCATAAGATACGGGACGAATAAACGTTATAATGGCGCAGGGATTGCACCCTGCGCCATTTGGTTAAGCACGGGTAAAATTATCGAAACAAATTTTGGAGACGACCATGCCGAGAGCTACATTTACCTTTCCTGCCGGATTCCTTTGGGGCACCGCTACCGCGGCACACCAGGTGGAAGGCAATAACCTGAACAACGACTGGTGGGCATGGGAACAGCAGGAAGGGCGTATATTGAATGGCGACCGGTCTGGCAGAGCTTCGGATTGGTGGGCAGGTCGTTGGCGTGAGGATTTTGACCGGGCGCACGAAACCTACCAAAACGCGCACCGTCTCTCCGTGGAATGGTCGCGCATCCAACCCGAGCCTGACCGCTGGGATGAGAGCGCGCTTGACCGCTACCGCCAGATGCTGCTCGGGCTTAAAGAGCGAAACATGATGGCGATGGTCACGCTGCATCATTTCACTAATCCGTTATGGCTGGTGGAAATGGGCGGATGGGAAAACGAGGCTGTGATTGACCTCTTCGCTGCGTATTCACGCCGGGTGGTGGAAGCCCTGGGAAGCCACTGTAACTTTTGGATCACGATCAACGAACCCAACGTCCTCATGACGGGTGGATATGTTGGTGGAGACTTTCCCCCGGGCAAAAAGGATCTGAAAACTGGTCTCAAAGTCCTGAGCAATTTGCTCAAAGGGCACGCTGCCGCCTACCAGGCAATTCATGAGGTGCAAAGTGAGGCCCAGGTGGGCGTGGCGCATCATTGGCGTGGGTTCCTGCCGGCCAACAAGAACCCCTTCACTTTTCACAAAAAGAACCTGTACGACAAGGTATTTAATGAGTCTTTTCCCCAGGCACTGGTGACAGGTAAGTTCGATGCAGCATTACTCAAAGAGAATGTCCCACAAGCCAAAAACACCCAGGATTTCATGGGATTAAATTACTACACGAGGGAATTGATCCGCTTTGAGCTCGGAAAGCGAACGGAAAAGTTATCCGAGCGGCCTTTCCCCAAGGACGCGGAACTTTCGGAAAGCGGAACGCTGGCCAACGACCCTGAAGGGTTCAAAGCCTGCATTAAGTGGGCAAGGCAATTTGGGAAACCGATCTACATCACTGAGAATGGGGTCGACGATAGCAAGGACGACTTCCGGCGCAAGTATCTGCTGCAGCATCTGCACTCGATGTGGCACATGATCAACCACAACGTCCCGATTAAGGGATATTTCCACTGGACGCTGGTGGATAATTTCGAATGGGAACGGGGCTGGACCCAGAAGTTTGGCCTTTGGGGGCTTGATCCTGCCACTCAGCTGCGCACCAGGCGCAAGAGCGCGGATCTATACTCGGAGGTTTGCCGAACGAACAGCATCACGTCTGAAACAGTCGAGAAGTACTGCCCGGAGGTTTACAACCGGATCTATCCGGTGTAATTTTGCGGGATAAAGCACGTCATCGCGAGTGAAACGTGGCGATCTGGTTTCGGATTTCATTATCTGGAGACCTGACGGTCAACTCCCGTGCTCGGTCAGAGACCGGCACGATCGATCCCGTCATCGCGAGCGAAGCGTGGCGATCTGATTTTCCATTCCATTATCTGGAGACTGGCAACAAAAATAATGGAGACCTAAAGGTCAAGTACCTTCCACGGTCAGAAGACCATGAAAAACAAGTTTTACCCCATCCGCGGCGAGATCAGTCAGGAGGCTGACCCAAAAGCAAGTTGGATCGGCCTCTTTTTTGGTTAGATTTGGC
>DAOOPV010000042.1:0-20966 GCA_035388405.1 Anaerolineaceae bacterium | reverse complement strand
CATATAAATCACCGCGTTCAAAGAAATCGGACATCAACGCCAAGGTGGCAAATCTGTAGTCGACTGTTAAGAAATATACGATAAGGTTTGTAATTGAAAACCGGCTGACTTTAGTCAGCCGGTTTTTGGTCCAGGATCAGGTTACGCCTTGCCAAATTCACCAACGATGCGGATGATGTCAAAGCCTTCAGCGTACGGACGCTCAGCCAGGGCACCGTGGCGAATGGCGGTGGCACGCATAATATCCGGAGAGAAATAATAGCGGTTTGAATAGGTGGCGTATTTGTTGAGTGCGGCGATTTTGTTTTCCACAGCTCGTTCTGAAACCTCTGCCAGAAAATTTGGAAAAAAACCGTAACTGCTGCGGAGGACGTCGAATCCCAAAACAGTCGTGCCGCGGAAGGCACGCGTGGCTTCCTGAGTCACAGTTTGGTGGTCCTGGTGGATATCCTGCGCACTGTGGACAAAGACGATCTCGGGTTGATACTGGCGTCTGAGTGCCAGCATTTTCTCAAGGATCTCTTGCCTGAAATCCGGAAAACGGCGGGTTTCGAATTGCCCGAGTTCGATTTGATCGTCCGTAAGACCCAGCTGGTGCATACTGTCGTAGTGTTCTCCAACAAGATGCAGCAGTTCGGGGTTTTTCTGATTGTCTGAGAAGGTCATGCAGTGAATGTCAGCTTTACCAACCATATCGGAGAGGAAAGCTCCGCAACCCAGCTCGATATCATCTGGGTGAGCGCCTAAAAAGAGCAGAGAGCGACCGTAAAAAGTCATATTTTGCATTTTGCCTACTTTGTGGCGATGAAGCCGCCAACCACTTTGGTCATTACGATCGTGCCGTCAGTTTCGATGCGTTTTTTGGCTACCGCTTCGATTTGGCTCATGACCGTTTCGAACTCGTCGTGGGTCTCAAAAAGTGAGTTCCACAGGCGGCGATCTTCCGACATCGATGCGCGGGTGTAGACCATGAAGGGTTCCACCGATTCGAAAGTCAGGGGGTTCTCGAAGATGTGCTGCTCAGTTGCGCTGAAGAGTTTCTGCATGGTGCTGTAGATTTCCGACGCGTAGCGGGAACTGCCCGGCATCGGGGGAATCGGTTTGCCCGTGGCTTCGCGAATGATGTCGTAGAAGACTTGTTTGTTGGTGGGCATGGGACCGGTGGAAAAGAGGCGACCGCCTGGTTTAAGCACGCGGTGTATCTCACCCAAGGTAAAAGGGATGTCTTGCGCGTAGTAGATAGTAAAGCAGGCTGAGGCAAGATCAAAATGATCAGAGGGCAGATCGAATGGCTTATTGAAGTCGAGGTTTCTGAAAGCAACGGCGTTATCAATTGCCTTGTTCTTTTCGCGGGCGTCATCCAGCAGCGACTCGGATACGTCCGTGCCGGTGATCTCAGCGTTCCCGTTCAAGTGGTGGAAGAAGGAGAAGCACTGCTTGCCCGAGCCGCAGCCAACGTCCAGGATTTTGATGCCGGGCTGAAGGTTGAGCACTTCCAACATCCATACGTCAATGTCTTTCGAGCCGTAACGACTGTGAATGTCAATGCGTTTCGCAAGGTCGTCGGTGGTTTCTTGAAAATCGATCTTCATAGTTTCCTCAATGTGGTGTCAAATATTCGCCTAAGTATACTTTGCGGATGGGCAAGATTCAAGCGTCGCGCAAAGCGCTGTCCGAGTTGACCGTTCATCGCTTCAGCAGGCTGGCAAAACCAGCGGCAAAGATTTCGATGGAAGCCTGGATATCCTCAAAGGTGGCGGTGGAGTCCACGGATGGCGTGCCGGCAACGACCAAATACCAATTCCGCTCGCCGCATGAAAAGATGCCCATGTCCGAAACGATGGTTGGGCTCAGCATGGTTCCGCGTTTATTGAGAAACAAGCAATCCGGTAATCGGTCTGTGAGTTTGCCCAGCAAGATCTGGTCGTTTTCGGTGAATACACTCATGAGATTAAGCAAATACTGTGTGTTTTCCTCGTTAAGCGCCGCGCCCGTGTGTAGTAGCTTTAGGGAGGTGAGTAGCTCGTTGGCGGTGCTTGTCCGTGGGTCGTATTTGGTATTGGTCAGACCCCAACCATCCAGCGTCTTTCGCAGTTGGTTTTCCCCGCGGGCAAAGTACTCCAGCGCGTCGGTAGCGGATTCCTCGCTGCGAACGACCATGGCTTCGAGCAGACTGTCAAAATTGCGTCCGTTGATGCCGTTTGTTTTCAGGTCTTCAAGTGTGCGCCCCTGGTCCTCAAGGATGCTTAAAACTGCCATGGCCGTTGGAATCTTGATCATCGAAGCTGGCGGAAAAGGCGTGGTGGGGTTGCGTTCGAACAATACTTCGCCACTGTTGGCATCCTGGATGACGATGTACCAATCTACGCCTTCAATGAGATCATTTTCAAGACCCGAAAAATCCTCACCAGTGCTTTGGCTGGCAGTTGGCGAGGGCATAACTGAGGAGGTTTGAATTGCTGCTGTTTTTGTGGGCAGGATTGGCGTTGAAGTGGCTCTAAAATCAGAAGAAGGACTTGGAGAAGGGTTTACTTCCAATGGATTCGCCTGGCATGCAAGCAATGACAGGGTGAGAAACAAGAGAAAAATTGCGGACTTAGGACGAAGGTGTTTCATGCCAGGCTTCATCCTCAACAAATGCGCGGCAGCATTTCACCCGCGAGCATCTCGAGCACCCTGGTGGTGCCAAAAGGCGTTTTGAGCCAGACCTGCCCCTTGGATTGTTCAAGAACCTTTCCGATGAGTTTGGCTTTCCCGCCATAACGGGAGTTGTGCATGACTTGCAGGGCTTGCTCAGCCTGTTCCGCAGGTAGGATGAGGATCAGTTTACCTTCGTTGGCAAGGTAAAGCGGGTCGAGCCCCAACAACTCACAGGTTTTGCGCACAGGCTTATCCACCGGGATATTTTCCTCGTCGAGCTGGATGTTTACCTTGCTTTGGCGGGCGATTTCCACCAGTGTGGTTGCAAGCCCGCCGCGGGTGGGATCGCGCAGGACGTGGACATCCAAATTGGCATCCAACAAGGCTTTAACCATGTGGTTGAGTGGGGCGATATCCGAGCAAACCTGGCTCGAGAATCCCAGGTTACCGCGTGCTTCCGCCACAGCGATGCCGTGGTTGCCAACCGGACCGGAAATGATGACCGCGTCTCCCGGTTTAGCTTGTTCTCCGCCAATCTGAAGCCTGCTTTCCGCCCAACCGAAGCCAGTGGTGCTGATAAAAAGTTTGTCTGATTTGCCTTTTTCTGTGACCTTGGTGTCGGCTGCGATCAACTCCACACCGGCTTCATGGCAAGCGTCCGCGAAGGAGTCTACGATCAATTCAAGCTCGTGGATGGCAAACCCTTCTTCCAGGATGAAGGTGGCAGTCAAATAATGTGGCTCTGCGCCGAGCGTGGCGACATCATTGACTGTGCCGCAAACTGCCAGGCGGCCGATATCCCCGCCTGCAAAAAAGAGGGGTGTAACAATATGCGCGTCAGTTGAAACCACCAGGCGTTTTCCCGAAGGAGTTTCTGGTATTTTGGCTGCATCGTTGGAAGCGTTGAGAATGGCGTTGGAAAGGCGACTGTGGAAGACATCACGTATTAGATCGTGAGTCATCTGCCCGCCACTGCCATGACCGAGCACGATCGTCCCCCGGTTATGGATGGGGAGCGGGCAGTTGGGACCATCGATAACAGGTAATTCTGGTTGAGTCATTCGTTTATCCTGTGATAGCGATAGTAAGCCGCGCACGCCCCTTCGGAGGAAACCATCGGCGCGCCAAGCGGGTGGCTGGGGGTGCAATCTTTGCCAAAAGCCGGGCAGTCGAGCGGTTTGGCAACCCCACTCAGTACTTTGCCGGCGATGCAGAGCGACGATTCGTTAAGTGGAGTCGGCGCGAGTTCAAAACGGGTGAGAGCATTGAATCTGGCAAACTCCGGCCGCAATCCGAGCCCGGAAAGCGGGATGTGACCGATGCCGCGCCACTGCCGGTCAACCGGTTCGAATACCTGCAGGATCATTTGTTGGGCAACAATGTTACCCGCTTCGGTAACAAAACGCGGGTAGGCGTTGGCGACTTCATGTTGGCCGGCTTCGAGCTGTTGGATGGTCATCAGAATGCCCGTCACAAGGTCTACTGGCTCAAAGCCGGTGACGACGATCGGGATTTGGTATTGCTCAGCAATCTGCAGGTATTCGTGGTAGCCCATGACGGCGCAGACGTGCCCCGCAGCTAAAAAACCCTGGACGCGATTAGCCGGGTTTGAAAGGATGGCGTGCATCGCTGGCGGCACCAACACGTTAGCCGGCAAGATCGAATAATTGGTGATTCCCAATTTCTGTGCCGATAGAATCGTGCTGGCAATAATTGGGGCAGTGGTTTCGAAGCCAATCGCGAAGAAGACGACCTGTTTACCAGGGTTTTCATGGGAGATTCTGAGGCAATCCAACGGAGAATAAACCACACGGACATCCGCACCCTGGGAACGGGCGGTGAAGAGATCCGCCTGGTTACCGGGCACGCGCAGCATGTCGCCAAAAGTTGTGAAGATCACCTCCGGTTGTAAAGCAATCTGAAGACCCTGTTCGATCGCTTGGAGGGATGTGACGCACACCGGGCAGCCCGGACCGTGGATCAGGGTGATCTCAGGGGGCAGCAATTGATCCAACCCATACTGCATGATGGCATGTGTTTGCCCCCCGCAAATCTCCATGATGTTCCAGGCTTGGGTCGTGATGCGGCGAATTTCAGCCATGATGGCTTTGGTCAGCGAGGCATCGCGCAGGTTTGTGGGCGTTTCGATCATTGGTTTTGGTCTTCTTCAGCCAGGCGGGCGTTGAATTCCTGCAAATCGCGAAGAATTTTGAGGGTCTCTACCGCTTCAGTGTCACTCAGAACATTCAAAGCGAAGCCGGCGTGCACCAGGACGTATTGACCGAGCGTGACTTCTGGTGTGGTGGCAATGCAGACCGCTTGCTGCACACCGTCAAAATCGACAGCAGCCATAAGGGTGCCGTCTTGCTCGTAAATTTCCGTGACTTTACCGGGAATACCCAGACACATAGTTACTCCTTCAAATTTCCGCTGACAGCCAGCGCCACCAGCGCCTGACCCAGCGAGACGCCACCATCGTTGGTGGGCAGTTTGCGAGGCCAGAAGACATCAAAACCTGAGGCTTTGAGGGCGCTAATGGTTTGCCTGATCAGAAGCTTATTTTGCCACACTCCCCCGGATAATACCACCTGCCGCAAGCCGGTTTGAGATCGGATCTTTTCAGAAACCTGCACCGCGCATGCCGTCAGACCGTTATGGAAGCGGGCAGAAATGACCGCTGGAGCCGATTTTTGCTTGAGATCCTGAGCGATCGCCCGGATAACTGGAGAAACGAGGATTTGACCATCCTTGATCGGGAACTCATAACCGGATCGCTCATCAGGATCGGCGATGGTTTCGAGCGTAATCGCATTTTGGGCTTCATAGCTGATCTGCTGATGCAAACCGACCAAAGCTGCCACACCATCGAACAAACGCCCTAAACTGCTGGTTTTTGGGCTGTTGAAACCGGTGCGAACCTGGTTGGTAACCGCTGCTTGCTCATCCAAATCCAGTGATTGGTGGAAGGGAAAGGGAAAACTTTCCAGGTCAACGCCAGCCTGGAGGATCAGGCTGAGCGCCATGCGCGCGGGTTTGCGAACAGCAGCTTCCCCGCCAGGCAAGGGCATGTATTCAAGGTGAAATCGGCGATCGAATTTTTCCCAATTGGCTAAAAGCACCTCACCGCCCCAGATAGCTCCGTCAGCGCCGTAACCCGTGCCGTCGAATGCCAGCCCAATTACGGGCTCGCGTTGTTTGAGAGCGTTTTCTGCCATGCAGGAAACGATGTGGGCATGGTGATGCTGGACCTCGACCAAAGGCAAGTTTTCCTCAGCTGCCCGCTGTCGGGCGTAGCGGCTGGCGAGGTAGTCCGGGTGCATGTCGGCAGCCAGGAGCTGTGGCTTGATGCGAAAGATATTCTCGTAATGGTGGACAGCGTCTTCAAAGGCGGTCAGCGTTTCTTGGTTTTCAAGGTCACCAATGTGATGGCTGACGAAGGCGTAACGATCGCGGACGAGGCAAAAGGTGTTCTTGAGCTCCGTACCGCAAGCCAGGGTTGGGATGGCAGTGGTAGGGATTTGCACCGGTAGCGGCGCATAACCGCGAGCCCGCCGCTGAATATGGGTAACGCCTTCTATCACCGAGACCACTGAGTCGTCGATGCGGGTGTGGATCGGGCGGTCGTGCAGCAGAAAGCCATCTGCCAGTTGCGAGAGACGCCTACGAGCGTCGTTGTTGGAATACGCGATGGGTTCTTCGCTAAAATTACCACTGGTCATGACCAGCACTTTCGGAAAGCCTTTGGTGGGTTCCAGCAGCAGAAGATGCAGCGGGGTGTAGGGCAGCATGAAACCCAAGCGGTTTTGGTCAGGTGCGACCAAGAGCAGCAACTCTCTGCCTGCTGGAGTGGTCTCAAGCAAAACGACCGGTGCAATGGGGGAGGTAAGGAGCGTTTCCTCCTCCGGGTTGATTCTGGCAAACTCGTTAATCGTTTCAAGGTCAAAAGCCATCAAAGCGAAGGGCTTTCTGCTGCGGAGCTTGCGCAGGCGTAGTTTTTCGACGGTTTGTGGGTTTTGGGCATCGCAAGCCAGGTGGAAGCCGCCAAGTCCTTTTACAGCCAGGATTTTGCCTTCGGTGAGCGCTTTTCGGGCTGCCTGGATTGCATCTTCGCGTTCCGCCACCCTCTGCCCACCTTGCTCGTACCAAAGCTGCGGACCGCAAACCGGGCAGGCAATGGGCTGCGCGTGAAAGCGGCGGTTCGTGGGGTCCTGGTACTCCGCCGCGCAATCTGGGCAAAGGGTGAAACCTGCCATGGAGGTGTTGGGGCGGTCGTATGGGATGCCAGTGACGATCGAAAAACGCGGACCGCAACGGGTGCAGTTGATGAAGGGGTAGCGGTAGCGGCGGTTTGCTGGGTTGAATAGTTCGCGACGGCAATCCGGGCAGATGGTCAGATCGGGTGAAACGGGTAAGAAATCGGACGGATCATCCTCGCTATGACGGATCTGAAACTCAGTGAAAGGCTGCTCAGGCGCGTCTTCAACAACGAAGCTGTCGATTACCGCCAGCGGCGGCGGGTTTTGCTGCAATTCCTGTAAAAACACCTGCACGTTTGGATCAGCACCACGCAGTTCAATCTCCACACCGTGAGCGTTATTGAGGACCCAACCTGTCAGGGAAAGTCTTTTAGCCAGGTTGAAAACGGTGGGTCTGAAGCCCACACCCTGGACGATGCCGGTGATATGGAGACGTTTGTTGATGACGGGCATAGGACTTACTTTGCTGTGACTTTCGCGGTCAGCCAATCGATCCAGGCGTCAAAACCCTCACCGGTTTTTGCGCTCAGAGCAAAGGTCTGCAGACCCGGATTGAGCATCTCAACGCCTTGTCGAAAATAGTCCATGCGAAAATCGACGTAGGGTAGCAAATCAATTTTGTTAATGATGAGCACATCCAGACCGCAGTAGATGTTGGGGTACTTATAGGGCTTGTCGTCCCCTTCGGGTATCGAGGCGATCAGCACGTTTGCATGCGTGCCGAGCCGAAAAGCAGCGGGGCAAATGAGGTTGCCAACATTTTCAACGATGATCAGATTCAGGTCTTCTAATGGAAGCTCAGCCAAAGCCATCTCGATCATATTGGCGTCCAGGTGGCACTCACCGCCAGTGTTGATCTGAACTGCTGGCATGCCCGCAGCGACGATTTTATCCGCGTCAATGGTGACGGGGGCGGTGTCGCCTTCGATCACGCCGAGTTTGATGCCGGCAGGCAGTCGCTTGATGGTTTCGAGGATGAAGCTCGTTTTTCCAGCTCCAGGGGACGCCATTAGATTGATAGCATAGACATGGTGTTGCTCCAGGATGGCCTGATTGTTTTGAGCCAGGCGATCGTTGGCGTCCAGGATCCGTTTGACAATTTCAACGCGTTGTTTCATCGTTGTTTGTTTCCTCTTTTATGATTTCGATGTGATCAATATGGAACTCTTCCCCGCTAAGAATAATGACATTAATGCCGCTGCAGGATGGACAGGGAGTGAGTTCTTCCTCCAGTGAGTAAGTCGTCCCGCAATCAAGACACTCCAACGTCGCAGTCACACGGTTAAAATGCAATTTCGCGTTTTCGCAGATGGTGCCTTGACTGACGAAGTCCCAATAAAATTGGATCGAATCATCAACGATCGAGGACAAAGAACCGATCGTAAGCGAAATATCTGTTACGAATGCGGCTTGATTCTTCTGCGCATAGTCCAGCACGATTTTCAGAATACTCTCAGTTACAGGCAATTCATGCATGTTTGGATTATACCCTTCATGATGTGTGGCAAACTGCCAGTGAAACCGACGACCCGGAAACGCGTTGGCAAATACGGTCAAAAAACTTGATCGAGCTTATAATAGCCAGCGAGGTGTCATGAATTCAAATATTGATCAAAGTTCAGTCAGCCTGGTTATTCAAGCTGGAGGTAAATCAAGCCGGATGGGGGAAAATAAGGGACTCATGCACTTCATGGGTGTTCCATTGATTCAAAGAGTGTATGAGCGGACGAAAAATATCGCTCATGAAATCCTGATCGTCAGCAATGAACCGGAAGAGTTGGCTTTTATGGATGTCAGCCTGGTGAGCGATAGCATCGTGGGCAAGGGCGCTATTGGAGGCCTGTATACCGCCATGAATAAAGCCAGCAGCGATTATGTGGCAGTAGTCGCCTGCGATCTGCCTTTCGTGAGTGCTGCAATCCTCAATGAAGGTGTGCGCTTGCTGGAACACACAGGGGCAGACGTGGCCATACCGAGGGTAAATGGCGATTTTTATGAGCCACTGCATGCTGTGTATCGGCGGGAACCGTGCAAAAGAGCCATCCTTGATGCCATCCAGGCAGATCACCGCCGACTTATCTCCTGGTTCCCTTCTGTTCGCGTAGTTGAAATGGATGAAGCGTTATGCAAGCAACTGGATCCTTCCGGGCTGGCTTTTTTCAACATAAACAACAGAGAAGATTTTTTGCTGGCTGAGCAAATTGAGATGGGCAAATCAGAATAAAAAAACAACCCCGCTGAAAACCAGCGGGGTTGTTGCCCTAACAAACTATCAGTTGACTGCTTCAATCCTGACAGCGGTAACTTTGTACTCCGGAATTTTTGCGATAGGATCCAGAGCCGCTTTGGTAAGCGTGTTAACATTGGCATGGGGGAAGTGAAAATTCCCATAAATCAGACCTTCGGGCACACGATCTGTCACCCAGGCTCTGGCAGTGATGGTCCCGCGGCGCGAGGTCAATTTGACGTGGTTGACTTCCTCAGTCAGTCCGAGTTGGGCTGCATCTTCATGTGAAACCTCAATCAGAGGTTCACCATAGATTTCCATCAGTTCTTTCACACGGCGGGTTTGCTCACCACTGTGCCAGTGGTAAATGACACGTCCAGTGGTCATCATGACCGGGTATTCCTCATCCGGCAGTTCGGATGGATCCAAGTGAATAGCGGGGATGAAATTGCCCTTACCGCGGGTGAACTTGCCAATGTGGAGAATTGGCGTACCGGGGTGAGTTGGATTGGGGCAGGGCCAGCAAAGCGTTTCGCCGGCATTTAAGCGTTCATGTGAGATACCGCCATAACTGGGGGTCAGGGCAGCCACTTCAGCCATGATCTCACCCGAATCGGCATAATCCCAACCGGAATAAGGAGCCGCATCGATCTGGCGACCGCCCTGAGCGATGACGCGTTTGGCAAGGTCGGCAATAACTGCCCAATCAGGCCTGGCTTCCCCGCGGGGGGTAATAGCCTGACGTACCATTTGTACACGTCGTTCCGTGCTCGTAAAGGTGCCGGTTTTCTCAGCGAATGAAACACCAGGGAGGAGGACGTCCGCATACTTTGAGGTTTCAGTCGGGAAAATTTCTTGCAGAGCAAGGAAATCCAACTCCTCGAGGCAATGCCTGATGTGGTTCGTATCGGGGTCAGTCATCATTGGATTCTCGCCAAGGATATAAAGCGCCTTGGTGGTTCCTTCGAGGACACCCGGGATGATCTCGGTGACAGTCTTGCCAACTTTATTCGAGAGATTGGTACCCCAGGCGGCTTCAAATTTTTGCTGGGAAGCTTCTGCTGTCACGGCCTGGTAGCCAGGGTAAACATTGACGAGGCAGCCCATGTCGCAGGCTCCCTGGACGTTATTCTGTCCACGCAAGGGGTTCACACCGCCACCAGGGACACCAAAGTTACCAAGCATCATCTGCAAGTCAGCAAGCGAGAACACGTTGTGAACACCAACCGTGTGTTGGGTAATTCCCATCGCCCAAAATACAGCCATTGGCGCATTTTTGGCGATTATTTCCACTGCCTCATACAACTGACCAACAGGAATGCCTGTGATCTGGGAAACCTTCTCAGGCGGATATTGCTTGACGTTTTCAACCAGAGCATCAAAGTTCTCGGTGCGTTCCTCGATGAACTGCTTGTTTTCGTAACCTTTTTCAAGGATGATGTACATCAAACCGTTGACCAGGGCGATATCGGTGCCAGGTTTTTGTTGCAGGTGCAGTGTGGCAAATTCGCAAAGGTCAATCTTCCTTGGATCCGCCACGATCAGTTTCACACCCCGGTTCAGGACCGCCTGGCGCATCTTGGCACCAAAGACCGGATGTTGTTCAGTAGTGTTTGAACCAATCACGAGCATTGAACTCGCGGATTCGTAAACATCCTGCATTGAGTTGGTCATGGCGCCGGAGCCAAGGGCGGTTGCCAACCCAGCGACGGTGCTGGCGTGGCAGAGGCGCGCGCAGTGGTCGACATTGTTGGTGCCAATCACCTGGCGGGCGAATTTGTTCATCAGGTAGTTTTCTTCGTTGGTGCACTTGGCGGAAGACAATACTCCGATACTGTCAGGGCCGTAAGTACTGCGTGTCTGTGCAAGTTTTCTGGCCACGAGATCAAGGGCTGTATCCCAATCCGTTTCAACCCACTCACCGCGATCGGACTTTGAGGGTCGCTGAGTGCCATTCAGGAGATACTCACGCACCAAAGGCTTGGTGAGGCGATCTTCATGGTGGATGTACGAGAAGCCAAAGCGGCCTTTCACACACAGGTGCATGCCATTGGCAGGCGCGTGCGGGTTGGAAGTCACTTTTACCACCTTGTCATCGATGACATTGAGGTCAAATTGACAGCCAACGCCACAATACGCGCAGGTGGTTGTCACTTTTTTCTCAGCAGGTTGTTCGTTGATGGTAGGTTTCAGTGACAACGCTCCGGTGGGGCAGTAAGCAACGCAGGCTCCACAGGATTCACAACGAGCGTCGATCATGTCTTCTTCCATACCTGGAGCGATGTGGGCTTCGAAACCGCGTTCAGAAACACCCCAAACAAATCTGCCCTGAATTTCTGAGCAGGCTCTGACACAGCGGGTGCAAAGAATGCACTTGTTCAGATCCACAAAAATAAAGGGATTGGGATCAGAATCAATCTCATAGCGGGGCTTGGAGGACATATACCGTTGCGGATCCAGTCCATAAAAGTGTGCCCATTTAAAGAGATCGTTATCAGAGTTATCAGGTTTGTAGCCATTATCGTGATACACACTCAATAAGAGCTTGAGCACAGACCGCCTTGAGGATGCCAATACCTCGTTTTCTGTTTCAACTTCCATGCCTTCAGTAACTGGTGTTGTGCATGCTGTTGTGAGGCCTCTCGCGCCCTTAACATTCACCAGGCACATACGGCAGGCACCTGTTGGAGAAAGATCCTTGTGGTAACAAAGGGTCGGAATGGTTATTCCAGCATGTTCCGCGGCTTTCAGAATCGTCCAACTGCGATCGGCATCAATTTCTATCCCATTTATCTTTAACTTCGTCATATTTTTCCTTTAAGTTCCAAGTTTTCTGATCTCAACCCGATACTCACTTCGGTTGAAAATGAAAACCTATTTATTTTTTCTCAGGTAGATGAACCAGTAAGCTGCACCAATAAAGATGGCTCCACCAATGATATTTCCGATGGTGACCGGAATAAGGTTATTTACAAAGAAATTACCCAGTGTTAATTTGGGGAATTCGCCTGCTCCGGCAAAGAAAGCGGGATCAGCCCATTTGATGAACAAGCCCATCGGGATAAAGTACATATTCGCGACGCTGTGCTCGAAGCCAGCCGTGACGAAAGCTGCGATAGGGAGAATGATTGCTGCAATCTTGCCGGCTGTTGTTCTGGCAGAGAAGGTCATCCAGACCGCCAGGCAAACCAGGAGATTACACATGATGCCTAAACCAATCGCGGAAAAGAAAGCCAAACCTGATTTTGAGTTTGCGATGGTCAATACTGTTTTTCCGATTGCACCACCAGCAAAGGTGTACTGTTTTGCCATCAGCATGATTGCCGCAACAATGAGGGCACCGACAAAGTTGGCAAGATATACAACGCCCCAGTTTCTAAGCATTTGTTTTAAGGTGATTTTTTTGGAAAGAACCGCCATCAGCATCAAGTTGTTGCCGGTAAAGAGTTCAGCGCCAGCGACAATCACCAGAACAAGTCCAACGGTGAAAATTAAACCCTTGAGAAGAGCGTTCACACCGTAAGGGAACTCGCTTCCATTCGTTCCAACAGTGGTGGCGAGAATGGCACCAAAAGCGATGAAGGCTCCACCAAAAAGACCCAGGAAAAACATTGTCCAAAAATCATAACTTGCTTTTTTGATCCCAATCGTAACCGCTTTGTTTGCAACTTCAGCGGGTGTGAGGTCGTCAACTGAGATAGTAGGTTCTGCCATTTTATTTTCCTCTTTATGTTTTGAATTTTGATTTTTCATTTTTTCGTCAACTTCTATGCATGCATTGGGCAAACGCCAGTGGGGCACACCCCGAGACGGACATGCGCTTCAACTTCTGCACGGAAATAGTTCAACATATCCCGTAAAGGCGTACCTGCGGTTTGACCCAGCCCGCAGTTTGAAAGTTCGAGCAGTTCTTTATTGAGGGCTAACAGCTCATCCAAATCTTCGAGAGTCCCCTGACCCTGGCTGATACCTGTCAGGATGTCATAGGCTCGTTTTGTGCCGATTCGGCATGGGGTGCACTTCCCGCAAGATTCAACTTTGAAGAAGTTGAGCAGCACCTTGGCGAGGTCCACAATACACACTTCATCATTACAAATGAGCAACGCACCTGACCCGAGTGAAACGCCCATTCTTTTGTACGAATCGAAATCCATTGGGGTATCCTGCAAGGTTGCAGGGATAATGGAGCCGCTTGAGCCGCCAGTTTGGGCTAACTTGAAACTGCCAGATTTCATCCCCTTGGCATAAATCGAAACCACTTCCCGCAGGGTGATGCCCATTGGAACTTCGATCAAGCCGGTTACGTTGACGTTTCCCAGGATGGTGCAGACTTTTGTGCCAGGACTGGAAGGAGTACCGAGCGTGCGATACCATTCCGCACCATTGCGAATGATGGCTGGAATGTTCGCGAGCGTCTCGACGTTATTAATGAGCGTTGGTTTTCCCCACAAACCATTAGTGGTTGGGTAAGGAGGACGTGAACGAGGCTCGCCGCGTTTGCCCTCAATGGACTCGATCAGAGCGGTCTCTTCGCCGCAGATATAAGCTCCAGCCCCAGTGTGGACATGGATCTTGAAATTCAATTGTGAGTCAAAGATGTTTTTACCGAGCAAACCATACTCTTCAGCTTGTTTGATTGCTGTCTCAATGCGCTGGATTGCTAATTGATACTCTCCACGGATATAAATGTAGCCTTCATCGGCACCAACTGCATACGCAGCAATTAACATTGCTTCGATAATTGCGTGGGGATCTCCCTCAAGAACTATCCGGTCCTTGAAAGTCCCTGGTTCACTTTCATCTGCGTTACAGACTACGTATTTTTTGTCGCCAAAGGTTTTGCTGACATAGCCCCATTTGACGCCTGTCGGAAAGCCAGCGCCACCACGACCTTGCAGTCCTGAATTTTTGATAATCGCGATGACTTCATCAGGCGTTTTCTGCAGCGCAATGCCAAGGGCTTGATAGCCATCACTGGCAATATAATCATCAATATTCTCAGGATCGATTAAACCGACATTCTTTAGAACGACGCGGTTTTGAGCAGGCAAGGTGCCTTTGCGGGCGGAAAGCCAGGCGACCTTGCCGGACAATTCATGCGCAGGAGCGCGTTTTTCTTCGACGATACGTCCTTTATAGAGATGTTCCTCTACAATGTTAGGAACATCAATCGGATTGATGGGTCCATAGATCACCGCTTCAGGATAGATCAGGACCAAGGGGGAAGCGTAGCTATACCCCAGATCACTGGCCATCGAGAGTGAGACTTCCTCAGTCAAACCGTATTTCTGCAGTTGTTCTTGAAACGCGGCATATATTTTTTCAGATCCTCTCACATTACTTTCAGGATCATTTGACACCAGGATCATTGATCGAGCAGCTTTCATAGCAATCTCCTATTCGTAACGGCTGAGAATCTCTTTGACTTGCCCGGGAGTTACATTTCCGTACATGTCAGTGTCGATCAAGATAACTGGTCCAGCATCACAAACACCGAGACAACTGGTGGTCAGCAACGTCCACTTATTATCCGGGCTGGTTTGACCAGGCTCAAGCGCTAGAGCTTGCTTGAGGATGGCGAAGACCTCCCGACCTCCAACGACATGGCAGGGTGCGCTCTCACAGAATTGGACCACGTGCTTACCACGCGGTTGAGTTGACAGCATCCTGTAAAAAGTGGCAACAGAATGGATCTCTTTTGTTGGAAGGTTCATCAATCCAGACAATTCTTCCATTGCTGGCTGGGAAATGTATCCATACTTATCGGTTATTGCTCGAAGTACAGGAATGAGATCAGCGTGGGTCGCTCCGATACGTTCGACAATTTCCCTGATACCCAGGGTGGTTCCTTCTTCATTCGCAGTGACAGATTGCATGACCTCTCCTGTTCAGAAAACGTTAATTAACTTCAATAGCATCAAACTTACAAGATTGATAGCAAATACCGCATTTGATGCAAAGGTCTTGATCAATTATGTGGGTTTGCTTGCGTTCACCCGAGATGGCACTTACAGGACAATTACGAGCACAGACTGTACACCCTGTACACGGACCGTCCAGGATCTCATATTTAATCAAAGCACGGCAGACTTTTGCGGGACAGCGTTTTTCAAAGATGTGTGCTTTGTACTCATCCATGAAGTGATTCAAGGTGGAAACTACCGGGTTGGGAGCTCCCTGACCTAAACCGCATAAGCTGTTCTTTTTGATCTGTTCGCTGAGCTCTTGCAGTTCTTCAATATCACCCTCTTCGCCCTTACCCGCACAGATTTTCTCCAATATTTCAAGGAGGCGGCGGGTGCCAACACGGCAGGGAACACATTTGCCGCAGGATTCATCCTGGGTGAATTCCATGAAGAAACGGGCAATGTCCACCATACAGGTGCCCTCATCCATGACGATCATGCCGCCGGAGCCCATGATGGAGCCAGCAGCTCCGAGGGTTTCATAGTCTACAGGCAGATCAAGATCAGACACAGGCAGACAACCGCCCATAGGACCGCCAGTTTGGACAGCTTTGAAGCCCTTGCCATCTTTAATGCCGCCGCCGATATCGTAAATGATCTCGCGCAGGGTCATGCCAAAGGGGATTTCGATCAGACCGGTGTGGGCAACGTCACCTGCGAGGGCAAAGGTTTTGGTGCCCTTGCTTTTCTCAGAGCCCATGCTGGTGTACCACTCGAGTCCGCGGTGGATGATCTTTGGTACGTTAGCATAAGTTTCAACGTTGTTGATGTTGGTTGGTTTGCCCCACAAACCCTTTGACGCGGGGAAGGGAGGACGGGCGCGAGGCTCACCCCGACTGCCCTCGATCGAGGCCATTAATGCGGTTTCTTCACCACACACAAAAGCGCCGGCGCCCATGCGGACTTCGATATCAAAGTCAAAGCCAGAACCTAGAATATCTTTACCGAGTAAACCATATTCTCTTGCTTGTTCGATGGCGATATTCAGTGTGCTGACAGCAATGGGGTATTCAGCGCGGCAGTAAACGTAACCCTGATTGGCACCGACAGCATACGCGCCGATTGCCATGCCTTCGAGGACGGAATGGGGATCGCCTTCGAGGACTTTGCGGTTCATAAAAGCTCCGGGGTCGCCCTCATCTGCATTGCAGACCATATATCTGGGTGTGTCAGGAGCCTGGCGGGCAAATTTCCATTTCAGACCGGTTGGGAAACCCGCGCCACCGCGACCGCGCAGTTTGGAATCGAGGATGGTCTGGATAACTTCTTCCGGGCTCATCTCACCGAGGACCTTTGCTAAAGCCTGGTAGCCATCAACAGCGATGTAATCCTCGATATTTCGCGGGTCAATCTTGCCGATATTTTCAAGGATAATACGGATTTCCTTATCCTTGGGTTCACTGAGTTCTTCATCAGTGACATCGCGCATTTGAGCTTTGTATTGCTGGAGCTCACGACCTTTGACGAAGTGTTCCATCACAATTGGACCGACAGTACTTGTGGTCAATTGGATGTAGTGACTGGCTTCAGGGTAGACAAGGATATCAGGACCATCCGTTTCGGGGTCTCCAATTCTGGGGCTGTCCAATACCTGAACTTCCTCCGACAAATTGAGAAGCGCCAATTCCTTGATAAGTTGCTGTTTGATTTCTAATGCCCCTTTATCAATACAGACTGGGTCCATAGAGACAAGCACAGTTGAACGATAATACGCCATAGCTACATTTACCTTCCTGGTTTTATTTCAGCCTGAACTTAGGCTTCTATACGGAAATCCTGGACAATATTGCCCTTAACAACGTGCTCTTGCATGATCTTGACGGCCATGTTTGGGGTCACCTTGCCATAGGTAACGGTTTCGGCACCAGGGAGAATGACTTGCACAACCGGGTCCTGTCCTCCCACACCAATATTACCAGTTTGACGCAGGATGACATCAGGCAGATGTTGTTCCTCAATAAAGGTGAGAATTGCTTTTAAAGTATCGCGGGCACCTGCTGCAATGCCGACAGTTCCCATTCCAATAACAATTTGGGTCTTTCCAGTCTGATCGCGCAGTTCCTTGACTTTCTGGGCCTCCTCGCGCAGTCGCTTGAGGTCATCAATAGATTTAATGGTTGGCATACAGGACTCCTTCTTCGGTTGTAATGATTTTTGTGTTCGTAATTCCATCGCTGATGGTGTTGGAAAGAAATTCGATCACGCGGAAATCACTCAGAGGCAAATCGCCCAGAGCTTCTTTGAACTCCGTGTCATCGAATTCGAAGCTTTGATCGTTGAATTGATATTTGAAAACCCAATTGACAGCTGGAGTACCCAGAAGCAGGGTGATAATGGTATCTTCCAGGTTACCCAGAGGCATTCGGTCAATGTGGCTGTGTTGGAATTTTGCGGTAAGTTTGGTGCCTTTGCCGAGTTCAGATTCAACGGTAAGGAAGCCAACGCAAGCTTCGGCTGCTTGTTTGAGCAGAGGAATACCTAAACCAACTCTGCGGGTAGTGCGGGTGGTAACAAAGGGATCAAGGACGTTTGCCACCATTTCCGGGCTCATTCCCTTGCCATTGTCGACCACTTCCAGCCACAACTCGTCAGCCACAAGGTCTTCACGTACAGAAATCACGATTCTTGACGCGCCAGCTGAGATGCTGTTTTCGGCGATATCAAGAAGGTGAAGAGAGAGTTCTCTCAAGCCGCAGCCTCACTTTGTAGGACATCGGTTAAAATTTTGGCGAATTGAGCAGGCTTAAGACGCCCGTGATTGAGTTCATCCACCACCACAACCGGTGCCTGGCTGCAAGCGCCAACACATCGGCAAACTTCGAGCGTGATGAGACCGTCTGAAGTGGTCTGACCAGGTTCGATCCCCAATACCTGTTTGGCTTTATCGATCAGTTGGGATGCTCCGCCTACGTAGCACGCGGTTCCAATGCAAAATTTGACGACATGTTTGCCACGAGGTTCAGTGGTGAAGAAAGAATAAAAGGAGACCACACCGTGGACCTTACTCACCGGAACTCTCAATTTTTCGGCAACATATGCTTGCATCGGTTTTGTGATGAAGCCAATTTTTGCCTGAAGGTTGTTTAAAACCACCATCAAAGCGCCATTCTGCTCGCCATATTGAGAGATGGTATCGTCGATAATCTGTTTCATCCGGGGATTATCGAGGGGATCCAACTGCTTGGGTGTTGACATCATATTTTTGCATGCTCCTATATCTCAAAGGCACACTGCCTTTGTGAAAAATGTTACAAATAGTTTACTCAATTTGGACGCTTTGGTCAACTTGAAACAGCAAAGAGTTCGTGAAGCGGACAAATGTGCTTGTGCAAACAAGCTTGAGAACGGAACACACGAAAGAATTAGATTATTACGTAATACTCAATATTGAGTCTGAAACGCCTGGCATAAGGCCGAGACTGAAATCTCCTCCAGCTGCAAGGTAAGGATCCCGGTGATGGCATCAAGGTCATGGGCATCGGAGCTGGGAATTAGGTGGAAATCTTTGAGAAACGGATAGCGGCGGATGACTTCGGACTTGGAAATATTGAAAATTTCCAATATTGACAAGTTTAGCTCAGGGGGGATGCCACCCAGGCGAGGCAAGAGACCGTTTTCCTCGCGGTTTACGTGAGCCGGGATGAAGAGACCTCCCAGGCGGTGTACATGCCGTTGGGCCTCGTTAATTGAAAGATATGTTGCGTTGCTGAGGAGGCGGGTTTCGGTATCGACATAATTGCCTTCTGAGTCCACGATCAACTGCATGCCAAAGAAGTCAGGGTTGTTGGGGATGTTCGGCAGGTTTGCATCAACAATTTTCTGGAACTCAACGAGCTGCGCGTAGGTGTCGAACAGGCAAACAACATGGATTTCTTCTGCGGTTGTAAGTTCAATCCCAGGCAGAACGGTCAGCGGTGTGCCTTCTGCGGCTTTAATAGCTGCGGGGACGTTGGCGCTGGCGTTGTGATCGGTGATCGCGATCAGATGGGTGTTGGTTTCGAGAGCGCGTTCTACGATGAAGGAGGGCAGCATTTCCAGCGTGGCACAGGGAGAAAGCACTGTGTGGATGTGGAGTTCTGCCTTGAGGCTTTTCATTGATTTGGATCAGTGTCTTTGATTCCCAGTTCCCAGAGCCTTCCAACAATCTGGTAACTGCCAACAGGCGTGGAGAGCAGCACAATTCCTTCTTGATTGGCACGGGCAATAGTAGCCACGTCTGGCTGAGCATTTTCAGTAATGATGATAGCGGGGATTTCCAACAAGGAGGCGACAGCCACAATGTTGATGTTGGCGATGAGAGTGACCCAGATGCCGTCCGCCTGGGCGCCTGTCATCACGCAACTGAGAAGGTCCGAGGTGTAACCGGATGTGATTTCAATTTGCGAGTAATCGAGTGGCTTTGTCAGAACTTGAAGGTCGATATTGTCTAAGATGGTTTGGAGTGAGCACATGCTTTGTTTAACCTCAACTTTCGGTCTTGTCCAAATACATGGTCATGTACAAATTTGTGCCGCTTTCCCTGGAGGACTTCATGGTCATTTCATCTACACAAGAACGAATATTGACCAAACCCATTCCTGCGCCAAAGCCTTTATCGCGGATCTCTTCGGTGGCGGTGGAATATCCAGGGGTTAAGGCTTTTTCGATGTCATCAATACCAGGACCATCGTCATAAGCTTCCATCGTGATCTTGTGCGGCTCAATTTCCACCCGAAGGAAGCCGCCATTGTTGGTGTGGATGATGAGGTTCATCTCAGCTTCATATACAGCAATTCCGCACTTCCTGGCAATTTGTCGGTTGGCGCCAAGGCGCAACAGGGCTCTTTTGATGTTATTGGATGCTGCACCACCGTTGACAAAGTCATCCTTGATGATGCGATATCGCAGGATGAGACTCGTGCGGTCGGACTCGATGTCCTCAAAAAGGTGAGAAGCGCGATAGCGGATAATTTCCTCGGCTTGATAGTCCCGCTGAAGTGCGGTCAATAAACCGTTGGTAATATCTCCCTTGGTAAGCAGCCCTACCAATTTATTGTTCTCGTTCACAACAGGCAGGCGACCGACTTTTGTCTTTTGAAATACTTTCAGGGCTTCCACAACCTTGTCTATGGCTTTGACAGTGATCAAATCTTTGGTCATGTAGGTGGAAACGCTACGATCGATCCGTCCGTCCCTCAAAGCACGGATCAGGTCTTCGGTGGAAATAATGCCCACAAGTTCACCCTCAACCGTCACAGGAGCGCCAGAGATGCGATATTGTTTGATAACATCAAGCGCCTCGAGAATGGTTGTCTCAGGAGAGAATGTGACAACCTTGGTGGTCATCACCTGGCCGATTTTTAGTTCATAGCCAAGTTCTTCAACCCTGGTGATAACACCAGCTCGATTATCGGAGACAGTAGGCTGGTCGCTCATTGTAGTTTAGGTTTTTGGAAAAAGATTCATTTCCATTTCGCAGCTGGGTAATCCGGCTTGGACAAGCCGACCTGAAATCTCGTACAGACCCAGGTGTGAAGTAGCAACTGGCAGGTTTTCCTCTATGGCGAGATCAAGGATTTCTTGACCCGGATTCTTGCCGCGAGCAAATATGATCAAGCGGATATCTGCAATCAAAGCGGTCCGAACAACCTGGGGATTACAGAGACCTGTGATGAGGACCGCTTCTGACTGGATCGAAGCAAGCACATCGCTCATCAGGTCGCCAGCAAAGCCGCCTTTGATTTCGGGAACATGGTCTACATCTGGCGTGAGGAGCGTGCCTTCACAAAGCGCAATTACGTCCAAAAATTTCATTTCACATCCTCTAAAAAGTTACTTTGTTTTGTCAAGGCAAGTTAGAAATGTCCTAATCTCAGCAATTTAGAAATGTCCTATTGC
>DAOOPV010000041.1:0-21104 GCA_035388405.1 Anaerolineaceae bacterium | reverse complement strand
CGATGCTAATCAATTATCATGCTTTTCTGTGTCTTAATATACAAGGGCGAGCTTGAGGGCACTGCAAACAATATTATGGACGAACGTGTCGTGCCCTCAATCCGCCGTTGATTGTGATCTGGCTCGCGTTCCTTTTTTACATACCAACAATGGAGTCATGGTGGGCTGGCGTCACAGAATCTCGCCCTGTCTCAACTTCGAAATAGCCAACCCATCTTACACATCAGCCCTTATATCATCGCAAGGACTGAAGCCCCTGCTGTCATCCTGAGCGAAGAGACTGCTTGCGTCCCCTTGCGGGAAGGATCTGTCTGTCAATAATCAGATTCTTCGCAAGAGAGGCTCAGAATGACTCGAGTCGTTGCGAGGAGCGAAGTTCCTGCTGTCATCCTGCGCGAAGAGACTGCTTGCGTCCCCTTGCGGGAAGGATCTGTCTGTCAATAATCAGATTCTTCGCAAGAGAGGCTCAGAATGACTCGAGTCGTTGCGAGGAGCGAAGCCCTTGCTGTCATCCTGAGCGAAGGGACTGCTTGCGTCCCCTTGCGGGAAGGATCTGTCTGTCAAAAATTAGATTCTTCACAAATGAAGCTCAGAATGACTTGAGTCGTTGCGAGGAGCGAAGCCCTTGCTGTCATCCTGAGCGAAGAGACTGCTTGCGTCCCCTTGCGGGAAGGATCTGTCTGTCAAAAATTAGATTCTTCACAAATGAAGCTCAGAATGACTTGAGTCGCTAAGTGGGTTGGCTAAAGCGGGGAAATAAAGGGGGTGGAGGTTGACGTAGGCTGGGTTGCGGTTCTCAACCCGGCATTACTATTCTATGACCATTAGCGTAATAATTATTAAAACGTTTTCTTGGTAGGGTGGGTTGGCGTCACAAAAATCTCACCCTGTCTTAGCATCGAAATAGCCAACCCACCAAAAACAGCAGGGAATTAAAGAGGTTGCGAGGCTGATGCGGGTTGTATAGGCTTCCCTTGGGGGAAGCTGGCTCCCGCCGCAAAGCGGATGGGAGACTGATGAGGGATGTGTTTATTACTAACTTAACCAGGCCTTGAGTGAATAGACCCTGAAAGGAGAAAACTCTTGGTATGAAACTGTTGAGATAATGGTAAAATACTGCACACACGGGGCGGTGGCGGAATAGGCAGACGCAACGGACTTAAAATCCGTCGGTGGTGACACTATGTGGGTTCGACCCCCACCCGCCCTATAAGAGACCTTCACCGGTCTCTTTTTTTTACAAGGTCCTCTTCAGTTTCCTGTCCGCCACGTAGCAGGATCCAGCTTCCCTCTCAGCAAGCCCTGCTCGTGCCGGTCTCTTGCGAAGCACCCCAACGATGAAAGCGCGTGTGGGCAGACCGCGCACGGGGTTTGACCGTCAGGTTTCCAATCAATCCATTAGAAGGCAGATCGCCGCGCAAAAGAGCTCGCGATGACGAGCGAAGCAACGTGGTAATGTGCGGTTGAAAAGAGCCGGGTTCAACAACGGAACCTGGCCTACAAAGAGAGAGCAAAGTCTTTGCGAGGAACAAAGCAATCCAGACTGTTTGCCCGAATGCAAGTGAGAGGTTCACAACCACTGTGTGAATTTTGACCGTGATTTTGTCACCTCAAACGTATTAGTCTTCCAGGTGTTTATATTGCTTCACGACCCTTGAAAAAAGACACAAGGGCAGGAGAGGTTCGCGATGACAAGATTCCACGTAGGCACAGGCCGCACGATCAAGGAACCTCAACCCTTTGTTGAGTCCCAATATTCGTCGATTTTGGTTCTGAAACTTGTCCGCTTTTCTGTATAATCTACTTATCCAAAAAAATTGCGAGGTGAATATGGCGCCGATACTCGAAGTGCGCGATCTGGTCAAAAAGTATGGTGATTTCACGGCTGTCAATGGGATCTCTTTCAGCATAGATGAAGGCGAGATCTTCAGCCTGCTGGGTCCCAACGGCGCGGGCAAAACCACCACCATCTCGGTCATCTCCACCCTTTTTACCCCCACCAGCGGGGATGCCAGCGTCTGCGGTTTTTCCGTCCTCAAAGACCCGATGGCGGTCAAAGGCTGCATCGGCGTCGTCCCGCAGGAACTGGCACTCTACGAAGACCTCACTGCCCTTGAGAATCTGCAGTTCTGGGGGCAGATGTACGGATTGAGCGGTAAAGCGCTCTCTGACCGCATCTCCGAGGTTCTGGACCAGATCGATCTGAAAGACAAAGCCAAACAGCGCGTTAAGACTTATTCCGGTGGCATGAAAAGGCGCGTGAACATCGGCATCGGGTTATTACACAAACCCAAACTGCTCTTTATGGACGAGCCCACGGTCGGCATCGATCCGCAATCGCGCCGGGCCATCCTCGATTCGGTCAAAGAACTCAACCGGCAGGGCATGTCCATCCTCTACACCACCCATTACATGGAAGAAGCCCAGGAACTCTCCGACCGGGTTGGGATCATCGACCACGGCGAGCTGATCGCCCTCGGCACCCAGGAGGAACTCACCCGGCAGGTGGGCGAAACCGACACGCTGGTGCTGCACATCGCCGAAAACGAGGACCCACAGCCCCTGGTGGACCGCCTGCAGACCCTCGAAGGCGTGCGCCGCGCAAACGTCATCGATCACGAGATTTCCATCATAACCCAATCAGCGCAGGAATTGATTGCCCCGGCCATTCGCACTGCCGAAGCGATGGGGATAAAAATCTTCTCGATGGACATCCGCGAACCAAACCTCGAAGCGGTCTTTCTGCACCTGACCGGGCGCGCCCTGCGCGACTGAGAGGTAAACGATGCGAAAATTGCTCATCCTCGCGCTCAAAGACCTCAAACTGATTTTTCGCGACCCGGCAGCCCTGATCCTGATGCTGCTGGCGCCTTTCCTGATCACCCTGGGCATGGGCTTGATCACCGGACGTTTTTCGGGGAGCGCCACCTCGGGGATCAGCAATATTTCGGTGGCGATCGTCAACCAGGACGAAGGCGAACTGGGAGAAACGCTGGTGGCTGTCTTTGAGTCTGAGGATCTTGCCGACCTGGTTGAACCCACCATTCTCCTCACGCCTGGTGATGCCCGCCAATTGGTCGAAGCGGATCAGGCTTCGGCTGCCATCCTAATCCCGCAAGGTTTCAGCGCGTCCATCATTCCGGATGAACGCAGCGGCACCAGCGGGGAAGTAGTGCTAATTGACTTTATTGCCAACCCGAATGCCCCCACCAATGCCGGCGTTTTACGTTCCATCCTGGACGCGTTCCTGACCCAGGTGGAAGTCGGCAGAATCGGCGCTGAAGTGACTCTGAGCCAGTTCGCCCAAACAGGCAAGCTCACCCCAGAGCTGGCAGCCCGGCTGGGTGAGGCTTTAGGTGCGCAGCTCGCTCTGCAATCCGCCCAGGCACAGCCCATCCAACTGGAGGACACCACCAGCGGGGCAGCGGTGAAGTTTGACCTGCTGATGTACTTTGCCCCCGGCATGGCGCTGATGTTCCTGATGTTTGCGGTGACTTACGGCGGACGCTCGCTTTTGCTGGAGAACCGCACGGGCACCCTGCCGCGCATGCTGCAGACCCCTACCGCTCCAGCACATATCCTGGGGGGCAAGGTGCTCGGCATTTTCCTGACCGCCGTTGCCCAGCTTACCATCCTGATCGGCGGCACCAGCCTGCTCTTTCGCCTGGATTGGGGGCAACCCCTGGGCGTAGTCTTGCTGATCCTGGCGGCCGCCTTTGCAGCCAGCGGCTGGGGTTCTTTCATTGCCACCCTTTTCAAAACCCCGGCGCAGGTCGCCAACTTTGGCTCGATCGTCATGTTGGTCTTTGGTTTATTGGGGGGCAGCTTCTTCGATTTGAGCCTGCTGCCGGAGTGGGTCTCCACCCTCAGCAAGATCACGCCCAACGCCTGGGGCTTGCAGGGCTTCACCACCCTGGCAGGTGGTGGAACGCTGAGCAGCATTGGCGAACCGCTCCTGGCACTGGTGCTGATGGGAATCATCCTTTTTGGTGTGGCATCCATCTGGATGCGCCGGCGCGGATTAGCGGGAAAGTGAGGGCTTCAACATGCAAAAAATACTTGCAATCATTTTGAAAGACCTCCGCATCCGTTTTGGCAACCCGGTGGAATGGCTCTTTTTCCTGATCCTGCCCATCTTTTTCAGCTTCATCATCGGCGGTGGCACTGGCGGACCTTCAGACAGCCGCGTGGGTTTCTATGTGGTCGACGAAGCCCAAACCAGTCTTTCGGCCAGCCTGATCGACGCCCTGAACGCGTCTACATCGGTGCGTCCTGTGCTCAAGGAAAGGCAGAAGGCGCTGGAGGACCTGGACGAGCGTGACGTTGCCGCTGTGCTGCTGCTGCCTGCCGGCTTGGATTGGAATGACCTTGGCGAAGGTACGCAAGGCATAGAACTGCGCCAACTCCCTGGCAGCACCAACGCGATCGTAGTGCAGCAGGGCGTGCAGGCTGCCCTCGGAGAGGTAAGCAGCGCGGTTCAAATCGCCAGCTTCAGTACTCAACAGGCTGAGGGTTTGGTCGGTTTTGAGGGTGAGGCCGAACGCAGTGCGTGGTTTGCGCAAGCCCTTGCAGCAGCCCAAACCGCGATGCAATCCGCGCCTGACCGTGTGCAGGCATCGGTGGCGGACGTGCCTGACCCGGTGGAATACGACCCGAACACCAATAGCTCCATCGGGCAGATGATCACCTGGGTCTTCATCCCGCTGATTGGGCTTTCTGCCATGCTGGCTTACGAGCGCCAGATTGGCACGCTGCGGCGCTTGCTCACCAGCCCCACCAGCCGGGCAGTCTACTTGGGCGGCACGATCATTGGCCAGGTGCTCACCGCCCTTCTGCAAATGACAATCCTGGTGGCTTTTGGGAAATATGTGCTGCACGTCAACTGGGGTAATTCCGTCCTGGCAATCGCCATGATGCTCGTTTCGTCCACGCTGGCAGCCGCGGCTCTGGGCACCATGCTTGGAACCCTGGTGAAATCTGAATCACAGGCCAACGGGCTGAGCATTATGGTGGGAATGGTGATGGCCATGCTGGGCGGCTGTTGGTATCCGCTCGAGCTGTTTCCACAGGCCGTGCAGAGTGCGGTGCGCGTGCTGCCCACCACCTGGACGATGCAGGGCATGCTGGATATCGCCCTGCGCGGGCAGGGTCCTGAGGGCGTGGTGTTGGAGATGCTGATGCTGTTTGGCTTTGCGCTGGTCTTTTTTCTGGTGGGCATCTGGCGTTTTAAGTACGAATAGCGATTAATTTTTTGTTGGCTGGATTGAAGTGCGCAATCCGGTAAAAAATCGGATGTTTTTTGTTTGCGGATTCCTCAGCCTGTCCCGTCTCTTTTTGCGGGGTTGAATTCGGCGTGACATTTACCTGGAAGGTTTTTTTGCTGTCATTTGTGATGTCAGGTTCAACTGCGGAACCTGACCTACACAAGTATCTCTTTTTTACAATAAACTGAAATGTCTGACCTATCCGGTTTTCCCCTCACTCTAAATAAGCATTAGCGTAGGTCAGGTTGCGTTTCTCAACCTGACATCACGAACTCAGCATGTATCTTTTTTTAATTTTGCTGCGCTCATCTACGGCAGGATCCAGCTTCCCTCCCTTTGCTTCGTTTACCCTCCGCTTCGCTGCGCGCACAGGCCACTGATCTTCGACCAGGGGAAGCCCAACTCAAGTTCTTTCATGGTCTCCGGACCATGAAAGGCATCTGACCGTCAGGTCTCCGGTTTTGATCGATTCAAAGCCTTGGAGACCTTTCCACACGCATTTTGTGCTGGGATCTTCGACGGTCAAGGACTGTGCTCGGACTGAGACCGGCACAGGCATGAGTTTCTAGTTTTTTCTCTTCACAGCCAGCAGCGTGATATCATCGAACTGTTCAACCCCTCCGGCGAAATGCTGCCCCTCATCGACCAGTAGTTTCAAGAGCCCTGCACTAGTTCCAGTATACTCACGAACCAGTGCCTCCAGGCGCTGCCTGCCAAAGGTGGTGTTATCACAATTCATGGTGTCGGTAATCCCGTCGGAAAAGGCCAACAGCATGTCATCCTTCTCCAACAAGGTCTCTCCGACTGCAAAATCAATATCCTTGAAGATCCCAATCGCTGGTCCGGTTGGTTTGAGCTCTTTAAGTGATCCGTTTTTCCGAAGCAGGAGTGGTGATTCATTCCCACAGTTGATATACGTCAGTCTGCCAGTTTTGAGCTCGACCAATCCAATGAACAGTGTCGAAAATTTTGCTTCTTCATGTGTGTCCATTACATAGTTGTTTGCACACGTGACTGCCTGTTTCAAACGCTCAGCATCTGGGTCCAGCTGCGAATCGCCGAGCGGAGCAAAGTTGTCGGTTGTTGCCGCCGCGCGGATCAAGCTGCGGTACAAGGTCATAAAAAGCGCTGCGCCTATTCCCTTACCGCAAACATCCCCCACATCGAAGATCAACTGGTCATTGGGGAGCATAAATGCATCATAGAAATCTCCTGCGACCTCTCGCGCAGCCTTGAAATACGCTGCGATTTCCCAACCTTCCAGAGTAGGCAGTTGCGGTGGAAGAAAGCTCATTTGTATTTCTCTGGCTATTTCCATCTCGCGTTCAAGACTGCGCAAGTAAAGGGTGCGCAGATCATGCAGACGCTTTTTCTCAAGGCTGGAGGAAACGCGCGCATGCAGCAGGGTGGGCTCGAAGGGTTTTGGCAGGTAGTCCTCCGCCCCCATCTGAATGCCCCTTACCACGCTTTTCAGATCGTTACTTGCCGAGATGATCACCACGGGAATATCTCTGGTCGAGGCATCCGCTTTGAGTTGGCTGAGCACCGCATAGCCATCCATCACGGGCATCATAATGTCCAGTAAAACCAAGTCAGGGGCTGCACCCCGCACTTTCTCAAGCGCTTCCTGTCCGTTACTGGCGCTGATGATCTCACAGTCCATCCCTTCAAGTTCCTGTTCCAGGTAATCCACATTGAAAGGTTCGTCGTCCACAATCAGGATTTTCGACAAGGTTTTCATCAACTCACCCAAGGTATTCCTGTAACTTTTTCATCAAGATGTCCTCGTCGATTGGTTTTGTGAGGTAGTCTGTGCACCCGGCAGCAATCGCTTTATCTTGATCGCTCTTCATGGCGTTGGAAGAAATTCCGATGATTGGCAGAGTCTCAAACCGCTGGTGGATCTGACGTGCGGCTTCATATCCGTCCATGACTGGCAAAGAGATATCCATCAATATTAAATCAGGCTTATTCTTCTCTGTGACTAATAGGCTCTCAGCCCCGTCTCTTGCCACAAGCAGCTGGTATTTTTCTTCCAAAAGCTGGGTTAGCAAGTCGATATTGAATTCTGTATCTTCAACGATCAGGATGGTTTTCATGTTCACCTCTCCAATTCCCGTCTACCCACTACCTGTTACCTCATCACTCAGGACAATGATGTAATGATCGTGGACTTCATGGTCTTGTGGTTCATTGGCACGACCAAACTGAAAGTGGATCCCTTTCCTGGCTCAGAAACGACACTGATATCGCCGCCGAGCAGTCTTGCCAGGTTGCGGCTGATGCTCAAGCCGAGCCCGGTGCCCCCGTACTGCCTCGTCGTGCTGTTATCCGCTTGTTGGAATTCCTTGAAAATTCGCGGCATGGCTTCCGGGCTGATCCCAATGCCAGTATCCTTCACGTCGATGCGCAGTTGGTCTTCTCCCTCATGGCTGGCTGAAACCAATATGTACCCCTCAGGGGTGAACTTTGCCGCGTTGCTCAACAGGTTGAGCACAATTTGCCGGATCTTATCCTGGTCTGAGAAGATCAGATCGAGGTCCGGATCGATCTGTTTTTCCAATTTGACCTTTGGTTTGACCATGGGAGCGGTCGTGTTGATGCACAGATCAATCAGCGGCGCGATCCTGAAATTGGATGACAACACGTCCATCCGCCCGGCTTCGATCTTGGCAATATCCAGGGTGGTATTGATCAACCCAAGCAAATGTTCGGCACTGACGAGTACCTTCTCCAGGTTTTCGATCTGCTTTTCTGGCAGCAGCCCTTCGGCTTTGCGGTGCACGATACGCGTGAAACCGATGATCGCATTGAGCGGTGTGCGCAGTTCATGGCTCATATTTGCCAGGAAAGCGCTCTTGGCTTTATTTGCTTTTTCCGCCTCGGCCCGGGCAAGCATGGCTTCACCGTAAAGCTGCGCGTTGTGCATCACAGTGCCAACATTGGTGGCAATCGTGCTCAAAAGATGCGCGTCCGCCTCTGTGAACAATCCCTCCTGAGTGGTGCTCTGCACGCTGATCACGCCCATCGGTTTTCCGCTGACAAAGATGGGCACGCCCAGGTAAGATTGCGACTGCCTGCCGACTTGCGTTGCACCAATTTCAATCCTTTTCTGACTCAAATCTTTGTTGATCAGCAGCACTTTCCCGGATTCGATCACTTTACTGGTGAAACCTTCACCAATCTTGATTGGAGGCTGAAGTTCGCCATACACATATGGGAAATTGATCATTCCAGCTGCCTCATCCACCACCGCCACATAAGCGATATCCCCCTTAAAGACCGACACAATCTGCTCCCCCACAAGTTGTATCAGTCCATTCAGGTCAAGTTCTTTTACGAGCGCGGAGCTGACGGCATTCAAAGCTGCCAACTCCGTTGCCCGCTGTTCTGTCTCGCTGAGCAACCTCTGAGTCTCATCAAATAGACGGGCGCTTTCCAGTGCCAGGCTCATGCTGTTCGCCAGGGTCGTGAGCAGGCGGAGGTCGTTGTCGGTAAATGCGTCGTGATATTCCACGTTCTGCAGGCTCACATAGCCTGTCACAGTTGAGCCGGAAATCAATGGAACGAACATGACAGACATGGGCACTTCAGTTCCTCGCAGAACTTCACTGCTGGTTTGCTTCATTTTGTCATCTGTAACATGGTTATCGAAGTAAGGCTTGCCAGTATCAACCAAATACTGTCGAATTTTGTCGTAAGGTCTGAGCGGCAGATTTTCTATATAATTGCCCTTCTCGAACGCATACCACATTTTTTCCATCTGAATTTCCGGATCAAACGAACCGAGGATCACACATTGGGCGTTAAATTTTTGACGCACATTTTCACCAACCAGCCGGTAAATCCCTTCGATATCCAGATGATGCGAAAGACCTTCCTGTACGCTGCCGATGATCGTGAGTTCCATTGCGCGCTGCTCCGTCTCCTTGAGCAGCCGTTGAGTCTCGTCAAATAAACGCGCGTTCTCGATAGCGGTGCTGATCGTGGAGGAAAGCGTTTGCAGGAAACGCTTATTACCTTCATTAAACGCTCGCGGTTCGTACGATGCCAGGAAGACAACCCCAATCGGTCGGTCGTTGTTGATGATCGGTACCCCCAACCAGGATTGGGAGGATGTGCCGGAGCTCACCTCCACCACTTCCGGGGGGAAGTAAGCTCCGCTCGCAATCTCTTCCTCCAGGGTGTTCAATAGCAGCGGCTCGCCTGTGGTGATGACCTTGGAAGAAAGCCCGACTCCCAGGGGGAATGGCTCCACATTCTCGATCAATCCGCCTTCATTTTTGTCAAATTCATAGTAGGTTGTGATGAGATTTTGCTTCACGTCAAGCAGCAGGACGCCCGTCGCGTCTGGATTAAAAATTCTTTGCAGGTTTTCACCGGCAACCCGGGTTACCGTTTTCAAGTCCAAACTTTTACTGATCGCCTCAGCTACTTCATAAAGAATGGCTTGTTCGTTGGCTCTTTGTCTTTCCGATTCCGCTGCTCTGAAGCGAGAAAGCGCGGTTGAGATGTGCTGCGCCACAAATGCCAGGACTTCATCGTCTTTTTCTGTGTAGTGAACGCTCTTGTCGTAGCTTTGGATGTAGATCGCGCCGATCACTTTGCCTTGGTCCAGAAGCGGAGCCCCAATGCCATCTTCGTTTGGGGTGCCCTTCAGAACATAATCACCTCTGGCTAGTGCAGCCAGAAACTCTTCCTGACCGTGCTTAATTGTTTTCCCAGTGCGGATGATGAAGCTGGTCAGGTTGCGCTCATTACCCATCGGACGCGTTGGAAATGTGTCGCCGGACTCATCAACGTGGTAAGGGTAGCTCAGAAGATCTGTTGTCTCGTCGTACAGCCCGATAAATAAATTGTTCGCGTACATTAACTTGCCCACAATCGAATGGATGCGCGTAAAAAATTCATCTATGCTGTGGGAACTATTGGTGGCTTCTGCAATTTCATAAAGAGCGGTTTGGATTTTGTTGCTCTGGACGAGTTCGCTGGTTCTGTCTTTCACTTGCTGGTCTAGTAATAGGTTCTGTTCTTCCAGTTGACCTTGAGCGCGCACCAGCTCCGCGTGTTTTTCGCGTTCGCTGATGATCACCGACTCCTGGAAACGGAAAAACAGCAGCAGTAGGGTTTCTGCAATCACGATGATCATCAACACCGAAGCCAATGCCAGCCAAGTCGAAAGACTTCCTGCTCCTACTGGGTCTATCTTTGGCACGAGGATTCCCTGGATTATGAGAACTGAGAAAGTTGATAAAACCAACGTGGTAATGATGGTAACAATGAGGCTGGCGCGTTTGCCAACCAACATGAGTGCCATAATCGAGATCAACAAGAAGTAAAGCGGACCAATTGCCCGAATCCCCGTTTGAGCCACATTAACGATTGCTGCCACATACCCTATCCCCAAAAGTACCCATACTCGGACCCAGTAGTTGATCTTTCGAAAAACAGCCAGGAAGACCAGCACCACCCATACCGCAGCCAGGACAAACGATAACGGGTTGCTGCTCGGGGCTTTGCTTTCGCCGATCAGGATGGCAATTACAGCTGGTGTTGAGGCAATTACCATCACCGCCAGGAAAATGTTCAGGATCCTTGTGCGCCATTCGTGCAGCACACCAGTGACAGCTTGAAATCTCGTTTTGTCCCTATTCAATTCCTAGAAAGGTGTCGAGAAGAGGAGTTAATTTATTATACGGCATCCGCCAAATTGTTTTACATTTTGTGAGACGAATCTTGTCCAGGCAGGGCGGTTAGCCTGGCACGCTTGCAGCTCTCGGGGGAAACCCAATCAATGATCGCACCGGTGGCCGCACCGAGTGCGCGATTTGACCTTTAGGTCTCCGGTTTTCTAGACATTGAAGACGCCGAGACCTTCGGTCACAGGCTGTGCTCAGCAGTGAAGCCGGCACAATCAAGATCCTTAGCCCTCCCTCGAGGGAGGGCCCGTGTAACGGGGGAGAGTGTCAATGAATTGTGTGTCCAGCACAAAACATCAAGGGGTCTCTTCAGTCTCCCATCCGTTTCACGGCGGGAGCCAGCTCTCCTCCCTTTCGCTTCGCTTACCCTCCGTTTCACTGCGCGCACAGGTCACGGATCTTTGACCAAGGGAAGCCATCCTTAGCCCTCCCTTGGGGGAGGATCGGCGTAGCCGGGGTGAAGGTAAATTCCGTCCGCGCCGGTCTCTTGCGAAGCACCCCAGCGCTGAAAGCGCGTGTAGGCGGACCGCGCGGGCGTTGTGACCTCTAGGTCTCCATTTCAGATAAAGGAAATATTCGAGACCCGCGGTCAACTGGACGTGCTATGCCAGCAGACTAGCATAATCAAATAATTCAATAAGTTTTACAATTAACTCAATCACCACAATACGCAATTTTGCCGAACTTTTCTCGCCAAACTTAGGCAGAAAGGATTGCCATGACCACACAATATCGCGAATTGGATCCAGACAACGATTTCGCACTCCTTGCCCGGCTGTTCACAACCGAAATGCAAGACCCAACCACCGAAGAAGGCCTGCGGGAGGATTACGAAAAGCACAAAGAAAGAATCCTGTGCCTGCGGATTGCAACCTCTGAGCAAGGGGATGTGCAGGGCTTTAACTGGCTCAAGCGCGACAGGAACGAGGAGCAGCGGGCGTACTTCTACGTGGTGGTTTCCCCTGAGCATCGTCATCTGGGCATCGGGAGCTGGCTCTACCAGGAGGTCGAAGCGGTCTCCCTTGCATCAGCTATTCGTGAGCTGCGGGCGAGCTTCCCTGACACGCTGCCCGAATCGCGCGCGTTCGCCGACAAGCGCGGCTTTACCCCGATTTCTCACAGCATCGGCATGCAATTGGAGCTCGAGGGTATTGATCTGCAGCCTTACCTGGACCTTGCGACCGAGCTCGAGAGGCAAGGGTTTGAATTCACCACCATGGAAGCCCTTGGGAACACCGAAGCCGACCAACACAAGCTCTACCAGCTCAACGACATCACCTCCAGCCAGACCATGGGGTCTGAGGGCGAACACTCCTGGAGTTCGTTCGAGGATTTCCAGCAGACGGTCTGCCAGTCGGACTGGTATAACCCAGCCGGGCAGATGATAGTGATCGAAAAATGCACGGGCAAATGGGTGGCGATGAGCGCCATCGCCCGCTTTGAAGGCCAGGAGGAAGCCTACAACCTGTTCACGGGTGTGGATGAGGCTTATCGAGGGCGCAAGTTAGCCCAGGCAGTCAAGGCTAAAGCGCTACTTTTTGCAAGGGAGGTTTTGGGCGTCAAAGTGGTCCGCACCAATCACAACGCGCTGAACGAGCCCATGATAGCGATCGACCGCAAGTTCGGGTATGTTCAAAGCCCCGGCTTATTCTATATGCGCAAGCATCTCGTGGAATAAAAACACCCACAACCTGAATTATCCGGGTCACCATCCAGACAATCCATGGCTGTGAGTGTTTATCGATGCAATAAGATAGTTATTCCAGTAACGGTTTAGAGTTCATCCTCGTCGATGAAGGGCATCAGTTTCTTGAGGATTTTCAGTTTTCCAGTTTTCATCAGATCCCGGGCGATATCCGTCAACACCTTTTCGTCGATGAATGGCGCTAAACCGACCAGGTAGCGTTCCTTCTGTTCGGTGGTCATCAACTTAGCAATCTTCCCGAGACTTTTTTCATCCATAAATGGAGCCAAAGCGTTCAGGAACTGCGCGTCTTTTTCTGAGTTGAAGATTCTTTCAGCGAAGTTTCCCAGGTCACCCTCATCCAGGAAGGGAGCAAGCGCAACCAGTTTGTCGAAACTGCTGGTCATGTCGTGCTGGCGGTCGATGAGACTCGCCAATTGGGAGCTTTCCAGGAAGGGAGCCAGCGGGATGATCTGAGCCAGATCTTTAACCCGGGTTTTTTCGATCATCTGAGACAGGCGTTTTGAGTTGAGATGGGGTGCAAGCGCGATCAAGGTTTCCAATTGATATTCCTCGTCGGAAGCTTTTTCGACGGCTTCTTCAACCTGCGAGGGCTTCATCAGTTCGGCCACTTCCGCGACCTCTTCCAACTTGATATCTTCGCTCTTGTCAATGATCTTATTGACAATGGTGGTCTCTTTTTCGGAGCCCAACAGTTCCTGTACATCCACGCCCAGGATTTGGGAGAGCTCCAGGAGCTTGGAAATATCGGGCATGGTGTTGCCTCGCTCCCAGTTGCTGACCGCCTGGTAGCTGACGAACATCTTATCCGCCAGTTCCATTTGGGTCATATCTTTGGCTTTGCGAAGCGCTGCGATTTTCTTTCCGATAAGTTTTGTGTCAAACATGGTTACCTCTTCTTCTACGATTATAGTTCAGTAGAGCCTGGGAAGGTCTCTTTTTGATACTTCCCTCGGCTCTGCTGATTGGATGTGATGGATTTATCTGTTGAATTGGCTCAAAGGATTGATCACATTGAGTGCGTGAGTCTTAAAGAGATCTTCACTTCTGGTGATGCTGATCCTTTTGTCAAGCTCGTCGAATATTGTGTAGTTAAGGTTCTGAGCTTTTGAAGCGCTGTTGGCATTTGTGGCTTGTGGCTTTCCGAAAACGAAAGAGAAGATATTGATTTTCCTGGTGACTAACATTTCAAACTCCTTTTTTGATCTGCCCAGATTGTAGGGGAAAATGGTTCAGAATCCTATCAACCAGCGCTTGAATCTGCCCATTTCAAGCGTTAATTGAGTTTTTTTGTGGAGGAAAAGTGGAGACCTAAAGGTCAAGAATTATCGCACGACCTGTGCCCGCAATGAAACGGATAGGGAGGAGGACACCAGCGTGAACAGCGTATGAACTTATGTTCCAATCTTTTGTTTGAAATTCTACAACGCAGAGAAATATGTTTTCTCATTTGTTTAATTAGTTTTATCTTTAATTGCGTTGTTATGTAAACGAAATGAGGTTAAAATTAGTAGTAATAAGCCATAATCATCATCCTTCAGGGTGGTAAAATAGATAGAACTATCACCTACTGATTTCTAGCTATAGGATTATTGTTTCTCAGGATCAGATAGAAAGGGTTGAAATGAAAAAGATCTTCATATTGTTAATTGTTTTTATTATCATGTTTTCGATCGTAGTTTCCAATACAAACGCCACGGCTTCCTCGAGAATCACAACACTTCTGCCTGAGACCGAAGAATTGTTTCATCTTGCTGAATTACATGAATTGGATATCCTTTGGCAGAAACGTCTACAGTCAGTGAGTGAATATAGTATTAGATACCCTGATGAATTCATGTCACCCATAAACGAATTTACCGATGAATTCAGGGTTCAGCAGATGGTAATCAAAGGAGAGTCAGAAGGGCAAGAAAAACCGCAGCCCCACTCTGAACGATCTTTACCGACACAGGCAACACCCCAATATTTTGAGTGTTCTACTATTGAGGATGTGCCACCAATTGAATGTGAAGCATTGGTTGCTTTTTACAACAGTACCAATGGTGCTGATTGGACGGACAACTCAAACTGGTTGATCACAAAAACTGTGGGTAACTGGTATGGAGTCACGGTTACCACAGGGAAGGTGACAAACATCTCCTTACAATTAAATGGACTAAACGGTAGCATCTCACCTCAATTGAGTAACCTGAGTAGTCTGAAGTACTTATTCCTAGGAGGTAACCAACTTAGTGGCAGCATCCCTCCTGAATTGGGGAGCCTTAGCAGTCTAGTAGATTTCCATGCTTGGGGCAACCAACTTACTGGAACGTTACCAGCTGAATTGGGTAGTTTAGGAAATTTGGAGTGGCTCATACTTTCAGAAAATCATATTAGTGGCAGAATCCCGACCCAGTTTGGTAACCTTAGTAGCTTGACGACCCTAGGTTTAAATGATAATCAACTGACTGGCAGCATTCCACCCGAATTCGGCAATTTCTCCAATATGCAGCTCCTTGATTTGAGTAATAACCTACTTAACGGTACTATACCACCTGGACTTGGAAATCTTAGTAATCTTTGGGCATTGATTCTTAGGAATAACCAACTGATTGGCAGCATCCCCTTGTCATTTGTAAACCTAATTAACCTGGATGGTTTCTCTTATGAAAATACGGGACTTTGCGAGCCAAATGACGCGTCATTCCAAGCATGGAAAAGCACCGTTAGTTCTTGGTCAGGTACTGGATTCCGTTGTGAATTGTCTGTTTTTTTACCAATTTCACTCCGATGATCTGTCTACTAGACTGAAATATTTTAAAGCTTGTTATTTTTTTCTTTTTTTTGTGGAGTGTGGAAATGCCAACAGTCCTTCTGATTATGAGGGATTTTAAGGTGTAGATACAGTAAACTATCAAGATCTAATTGCGAGTATCGTAATGAGGAGAGAATCTGGTCAATGGCAAAATCTATTTGATCTTATTTTTCTTCTTATGGACGCGTATTAAAAATCTAGCTGGTGAAAAAACTGTTTTTATTGAAAGTATTCCAAAGTAATTGCTGTGAGAGAAGGAAATCATACTCTTAAAATTTGAAATTGTCGACTCACTTTTACCTTCCATTAAGATGATGAGGTTATTGGAAAAGTTCAAAATTCAATTAATGCGTACAATCCCTGAAGGTTTCTTCAGTCGAAGTCCAAACAATGAAGGCGCCGGTCTTCAGACCGGCGCTGGATTTGACCTACAAGTCTCAAATTATTATTAGGTTTGTGTTCTATCATGCGATTCCTAACGGAGACCTACGGTCAACAGACTGTGCTCGGTCCGGAGACTACTCATCCGTTTCACGGTGGGCACAGGCGGCACAATCAAGTTTTCTTACCCTCTTCAGTCTCACGTCCACTCTGCGCGAGAGCCAGGTTTCTTCAGGGGAAGCCCAATCATCCGTTAGCGCCGGTCCCGTGACTGTACCCGCATAGTGACCGATAAGTCACAATTAATTGCGTGCTACATAATGCGTTGAAAACCTTCGATTAAGCACTGTACTTTGGCTGGCTGTGCTTTGAGAGCGCCTCAACTACCAGCGGTAATAAGGAAGTTTCATGCGCATTTAACCCATTCATAGTATTGACAATTTCCCCTGACAGGCAGATAATTTTAATATCCATAAGCTATAAAAGGGGTAAAGATTGCCCAGAATACTGCCTGTCAGATTTTCTAAGTTGCTAACACGTCCGCAGGACGGCGGATCTTGTGGCCGTGGTAACTAGTTTTCCGAAGATTGGGGGTCATATTAACATTTTTTTAGCTGTTTTTTGCAAGTTATTCAAAAAAGGAGATTATCGTGACTAAAAGGATCCAAAAATTATTGACCTTCCTCTTTATTGGTTGTCTGCTGACTGTCTCGTTTAGCAGCTCACCTCATACTGCTTCTGCAAATAATCCAACCTTTGTCCCTAACAATCAATTCATCTCAGCAGTAATTGAGTTAGGTGGTGACACGCTGGACCCAGCCTTGGCCTATAATTCGGCATCAAACCACGTTATTTCCCAAATATATGAGACGCTGATCACCTATAATCGTGAAAGAACGGACGAATTTATCCCTCAGCTTGCCACCTCGTGGGAAATTTCAGGAGAAGGCGATGTCTACACCTTTTACATTCGTCCGGGGGTTACTTTTCACGGGGGTCAAAGCCTGACTGCTGAAGATGTGGCGTATACATTTCAGCGCGGTATTCTTCAGGGAGGGTATGCTTCCCCACAGTGGTTGATAACAGAGCCGTTTTTGGGAAGGGGTATTGATGACATCACTGGCATCGTAGATGGTTTTGCTTCGGCTGATGACCGTGACTTGCTCAAAACGAACCCACCAGAGGTTCTATTGGCTGCCTGTGAGACTGTGAAATCCAAAATTGTTGCTGATGAAGGGGCGGGAACGGTCACGATGCATCTTGCCCAGCCCTGGTCACCTTTCCTGGTGACATTAGCTGGAAGCTGGGGATCCATACTTGATGAGGATTGGGTCGCGGCACAAGGTGGCTGGGATGGCAGCTGTGAAACCTGGCAGAACTATTATGCCATGACCAGCGCTGAAGACCCGCTTTCGATGGTCACCAATGGAACCGGACCATTCAGTCTTTCTAACTGGACCCCAGATGTTGAGATCCGGTTGGCAAAAAACACGAGCTATTGGCGAACAACACCAATGTGGACGGATGGACCCAGCGGAACGGCTTTTTTTGACGAAGTGATAATCAATCAAGTAGATCTCGTGGCTGACAGGTTGGCAATGTTGACCGGGGGCAGCGTGGATTATGCACAGATTTCTGTAATTTATCAACAAGAATTGGATGCTGTCACGCGAATTCGATACAACGCGGATGGAAGTTTCAAGAGCATGGGAGTGGAAGATGGCATTTTAGCTGCCTATGATGATAGAGTAGGAACTTCAGCAGATGTGGGTCTTCTAAACTTCTCAATTGCTGCTGATTCGCCCTTCATCGGCACGGGAACCTGGGAAACAGGCATCCCGGTAGATTTCTTCAGCGACATCCACATACGCAAGGCGATCAACTATGCATTTGATTGGGAAGCACTTATCCAACAGGTTTATTCTGGCAAGGCAATTCAGACCTACGGTCCTATCATCAAAGGAATACCAGGCTACCGGGACGATCAGCCTCACTTTTCACACGATTTGAACAGGGCAGCTGAGGAGATGGCTCTAGCTTTTGATGGGGCTGCTGCAGCCAATGGCTTTAGCTTTGGGTGCGCCTACAACGAAGGGAATACTACTCGCCAAGTGTACTGTGAATTGTTAAAATCTGGCTTTGAGTCGTTGGACCCAAAGTATCACGTTGATGTTATCCCGCTGCCGTGGGCTGATTACCTTGCTGCTCAACGTGCATATAAATTACCGATAACTACTGGTGGATGGAGCAACGACATCCCGCATCCGCACAACTGGGTGGTTCCATATCTGATTGGAACCTATGCATCCCGTTCGCAATTACCACAAGAGATAAAAGACAAATATCAAGGGAAAATTGACACATGTTTAGTTCTGGTCGATGATGCGGCGGTGCGTGCTTGCTATGAAGACATCCAGGTCAACACTTACCAGGATGCCCTGGCTATCTACATGACGCAAGGGTTGAGCAGCCAGTATCTCAACGCGACTGTCAAAGGTTATTATTACAACCCGGGACATTATGGATTATATTACTACGCGCTCTCAAAAGACCCTGTCGTCATGCCGGACGAATCTTTGCCGGTAACGATTGTTGACGACCAGGAGAACCAGGTGGATTTCACTATCCCTGCTGGGACAGTGAGCGAAAACGTTCAACTTGTCATTTTGCCTGATGTTTCCGGACAGCCCTTGGATGGCGGTCTATATAGCTCGAGCGTAGGCTTTGACATCCAGGGATACCTTGAAAGTGATGGCAGTCCAGTTGACCTGACCTTTGATCCGCCAATCCAGATGACCATCACATACACAAACCTTCCAATTATAGAAAGTACGTTGATGCTTTATTATTGGAATGGAACTGATTGGGAAGATGCTGCCTGTGGAGCATACGTTCGTGACCCGGATCTAAATACGATCACTGTGCCTGTCTGCCATTTCAGTCAATTTCAATTGGGTGGTGCGACTCTTCGCAGTTACCTGCCCGCGATTACCAGGTAAGGCTTCACTGCAACCTAGGAACCAACCCGAACGTGTAAACAGACCGGAGATTGATCTACTCCGGTCTGGTTTGATAAACGCGATTTGTCAATCACGAACTTCGGAAGGATTTCAGGATTAGTAGCAAAGTTAGGGAATTGTAGCCACCTCAACTACCCAAAACATCCGCAAACAGATAAAATAGAATAGCTGGCATGTGATCACATGGCGGCGGAGACAATGTGAAACAAAAACACACCCTCATCCTGCTCGGTTTGGTGTTCCTGCTCGGCCTAAGCGCCTGCGGGGGTTTTGCGGCTGGCGACCCGACCGCCACGCCCGTACCCCCTACTGCGACGCTCATCCAGCCAACGGTGATCCTGGTGGATGGCACACCGCAGGTAGTGGTGGAACCGGTCAATCCGACCCCCACGCCCGACCTGGTCAACCCCAATCCGGTCCGAATTACCGAACTGGAATACCTCCAGACTGGCGCCGAACTTCACATTACAGCCAAACTCTTCAACACCCTCTCCGACGCCATTCTGCGGGATGTGCAGGTGGAGGTACTGGCGCTGGACGCCAGCGGCACTCGCATCGCCCACGAGGTACGCACCGTGCGCTACATCTTCCCTCGCGAGACCACCGGCCTGGTCCAGGATTTCGAACTCCTCCCGGGTCTGCTAACCAATATTGTTGAGGTGCGGGTCAATGAAGGAATCAAGGACCGCCAGCTGCGCTATTCCCAGCCCCTGGTCATCGACAACACGAGTTGGGTTGAAACCGAGGGTGGCATCAGGCTGACTGGCTGGATCAATAATTCCGATCCCTATACCTATACTAACGTCGAATTGAACGCGATTGCTTACAACGCGAGCGGCTTGATCATCGGCGGCGGACGCGGCATGATCGATTTCGTGCCCCAGGAAGACCGCACCGGTGTTTCCGTTTTGGCAGATATCGAGGCAGACCAGGAGATCGCCCTAGTGGAGATCTACCCCTGGATCACGGCGCAGTCAGCCTCCCTGGAGGGCGGCACTTGGTGGGAAAACATCGAAGTCAAGCAGTGGAACTTCATCGCCGATGATTATCACCACGTTTCCGGCGGCGCTTTGCTCAAGAACCTGACTGATCGCTTGCTGACCGAGACCTATTACCTGCTGACGGTTACTGACGTGGCAGACAAGGTCTGCCTGGCGGAGCAGGGCTACATTGACCTGATCTGGCCGGAACAAGAGCTGGTGTTCTCGCCGGGGGTGCTCGACCTGCCAGTGGATTGCGTCGCGCAGCAGGTGGATATGATCATTGTGCCGGGCGAGTTCGGGCAGTTCCAACTTGGCTATGATCCCCTGGAAACCGGTACACCGATTTTGAATGAGGGCGGGGAGACTGCCAGCGTGAACGTCATCAACAACCTCAACGCAGATATCTCAAACGCAGTCGTGTACGTGGTTATCACCGACGCGGATGGAAAGATCGTTGGCGGCGGTTCGGTCCAGAGTGGAAACGTTCGCGCCAACAGCTCGATCACGGTGCAAGTCCCCGTCATTTATATCGGAACAGTAGAAAATCTTAAATTTAACGCTTCGGTCAGCATCCCGTTGGATGTGACCGTTGGACCATGAACCAAGGAGAATAGAATGACGCAACATCCTGAACGGCGTAAGTTTGTCCCGACCCCACTAAACCCCAAGACCCCCGTGCCTGCGGATATTGACATTGCCCAGGCCGCAACACTCAAACCAATCCGCCAGGTGGCGGAAGAAATGGGCTTGGAGGAAAGTGAGCTGGAACTCTATGGTGACTACAAGGCGAAGATCAAGCTCGAAGTGCTGGACCGCCTGGCAGACGCGCCTGATGGCAAGTACATCGACGTGACCGCCATCACCCCCACGCCGCTCGGAGAAGGCAAAACCACCACCACGGTCGGGTTGAGCCAGGCGCTCGGAGCCCACCTGGGCAAACGCGTAATCACCTGCATCCGCCAACCCAGCCAGGGACCAACCTTTGGAATCAAGGGCGGCGCTGCCGGCGGTGGTTATTCCCAGGTGATCCCCATGGAGGATTTCAACCTGCATCTGACCGGTGACATCCACGCCATCACTGCCGCGAACAATCTGCTGGCGGCTGCGATCGATACGCGCATGTTCCATGAGTCCTCTCAGTCTGACCAGGCGCTGTTCAACCGGCTTTGCCCGAAAGACAAAAAGGGCAAGCGCCATTTCTCGGTGAGCATGCAAGGACGCCTGAAGAAATTAGGTATCACAGAAACGGATCCCG
>DAOOPV010000040.1:0-21181 GCA_035388405.1 Anaerolineaceae bacterium | reverse complement strand
TCGCTGAAGAATTATGACCCTTTAAGGGTGACATTTTCGCCGGTTATTAACAGCCCAAAAATCAGACTGATCCACCAGTTTTGCCTGCCAGGGACACAAAATCGATCCCTTAAACCCTTGTTCCGGGTGATCGACGGCAGACGGGGTGTGGGGAGTAGAGTTTTGGAATTTATCGCTACAAATCCTCTGATTAATCGCAGAAATCCTGCGTTCAGACCCCTTTTATGCTGTTCTCGTTTATACTGAAACCCTGAAAACCCGTCACTCACGCCATTTACCTTGACGGAAAAGGAGGAAGCGTTGAAACAATTGATCACTGGCGATGAAGCCGTCGCTCGTGGCGCCTGGGAGGCAGGTGTGCGTTTTGCCTCAGCATACCCGGGCACTCCCAGTACCGAGATCCTTGAAAACATTGCCACCTACGAAGAAATCCACTCCGAGTGGGCTCCCAACGAGAAAACCGCCCTCGAATCGGTGATCGGCGCGTCCCTGGCAGGCGCGCGCGCCATCGCTGCGATGAAGCACGTCGGTCTGAACGTAGCCGCAGATCCCTTCTTCACCTTCGCCTACATGGGCGTTAACGCCGGCGCAGTGGTGGTAACAGCCGACGAACCCGGGCAGTTCTCCTCCCAGAACGAGCAGGATAACCGTAATTACGCCAAAGCCGCCATAACACCCATGTTCGAACCCTCCGACAGCCAGGAATGCAAGGATATGCTGGTCGAGGCTTTTGAGATCAGCGAGAAGTACGACATTCCAGTGCTTTTCCGAATGACCACGCGCGTGTGCCATTCCAAGAGCCTGGTGGAATTGGGCGAGCGCCAGGATGTGCCACTCAAACCTTATGTCAAGAACATCAAAAAGTACGTTGCGGTGCCGGCTAACGCCCGCCCGATGAAGGTCAAAGTTCAGGCAAATCAGGCTTTATTAGGGGTCTATTCAAACAAATGCCAGTGGAATCGCATCGAGATGAATGAACCGGGCATTGGCATTATCTGTTCTGGCGATTGTTACCTCTATGCTCGTGAAGTCTTTGGCGATGGAGCATCCTATCTGAAACTGGGCTTCACCAATCCATTGCCAGATGACTTGATCCGCGAATTTGCCTCAAAGGTTGAGAAGGTCTATATCATCGAAGAAAACGACCCCTATATTGAAAATCATGTGAGGGCGTTAGGCATCCCATGCGATGGCAAGAACATCTTCCCTCGCAACGGCGAAATGAAGCCCGAAGTGATCCGCTCTGTGATGTTTGGCGAGGAATACGCTTTGGACGACGAAGTTCGCGCGGCTGTCATCCCGCGACCGCCCACACTTTGCGCTGGCTGCCCCCATCGCGGCTTCTTCTACGAGCTTGGTCGCCGAAAGAACGTCATGGTTTCGGGCGACATTGGCTGTTATACGCTCGCATCCGGCGCGCCGTACCACGCCATGGAGACCACTGTCTGCATGGGCGCCAGCATCAGCCTTGGGCATGGCGCGCAGCAGGTCTTCGACACCATCGAGGGCAATAAGATGCGCGTAGTCTCAGTGATCGGTGATTCGACCTTCTTCCATACAGGCATCAACTCGCTGTTGGATGTTGCCTACAACAAGAGCAACCTGGTCACCGTCGTGCTCGATAACCGCATCACCGCCATGACCGGGCAGCAGGACAACCCCGGCACTGGTCGCACAATCCATGGGGAAGTAACCGAAGCGGTCAGCATCGAGGCAATCGTCCGGGCGTTTGGCTTCAAGAATGTCCGGGTGATCGATCCAAATCAGCTGAGTGAGGTCAAAGAAGCGTTGGATTGGGCTTTGACTTTGCAGGAGCCTTCGGTGATCATCACCCGCTGGCCTTGCGCGCTCAAAAAGCAAACCGCCCTCGATAAAGAAGAATTCAAGGGCTCCTTCACTTCAGTTTACTGGGTGAACGAGGAGATCTGCATTGGCTGCAAGAAGTGCACACGCACTGGCTGCCCGGCAATCGTCTTCCAAGTGGCGAAGAAAAAATCATCCATTGACCCCGAAAAATGCGTTGGCTGCAGTGTGTGCGCGCAGGTCTGCCCGGTGCATGCCATTCAGAAAGTGGAGGCGTGATGACCACTAAGAACATTCTTTTGACCGGCGTAGGTGGGCAGGGCACCATTCTCGCCAGCAAATTGCTGACGGAAGGGCTGCTTTCGCAGGGTTACGACGTGAAGATGAGCGAAGTCCATGGCATGTCGCAGCGCGAGGGTCCCGTGCTGACCCACGTGCGCTTTGGAGAGAAGGTCTTTTCGCCGATTGTCGAAGCCAAAAAGGCGGATGTGATCATCGGTTTTGAGGAACTCGAGGTGCTGCGCAACCTGGAATACCTGCGCGAGGACGGCAAGGGGATCGTGATCCTCAACAGAGTGCGTGTCAACCCGATCGGGGTGCAAAATGGCAGTGACAAGTACCCTGAGAACGCGGCTGAGTTGATCAGAGCGCGCGCCGGCAAGGTGATCGCGATGGATGCCAGCGAGGAAGCCCGCAAGCTCGGCAATTTGCGGGTGATGAACATCATCCTGCTGGGTGCCAGCGTGCGACAGCTGGGGTTGGAGGAGATAGATTGGGGCAAGGTCATCGCTGAAAACGTCAAACCGCAGTACGTGGCGCTAAACCAGCAGGCGTTTGAGCTTGGTAAAAGCCTGAGTTGACCTGATCTTTAACACAAAAGCTGGCTCAGATCACTCGAGCCAGCTTTTTCTTTTTAAATTACAAATATCTTACCGATTTACATTCATCGGCATGATGATGTGCCTGAAGCTGTCGTCCCCAACGGGGCGGAGCATGCCGGGGGTGTTGGCGGCGTTGGTCTCCAAGAGCACGTTGGCGGTCTTGATGACCTCCAGGGCTTCCCGCAAGTAGCGGATGTTGAAGGAGATCAAGAGCGGCACGCCATCCACAGAGGCATCCACAATTACTTCGGATGAGCCCGTTTGCTCAGAAGTGGCGGAAATCTCCATTTGTGGACCACGATCAGAGCTGCCGGCTTCGGGCTGGATGTCCAGGCGGGCGATGTAACTGCCCTCGCGGGCGATAATCTCAGTCTGTTTGCAGGCTTTCAGGAGTTGGGCGGTGTTGAGCACAGTGCGGGTCTTGAAACTGGTTGGGATGATGGCAGTATAGTTGGGGAAGTTGCCTTCGATCAACTGCGAAACCAGTTCTGCGTCCTTCAAATGGAAGATCACCTGGCCGCGTCCGGCTGGGAACGACATCAGCAGAGTCTCATCGCCATTAACCGCAATGCGCGAGAGCTCGCTGAGGGCCCGGGCGGGGATCAGGGCTTCGAGGTTTTGGGGAGGCTTGTGCCCGATAGCAGCTTTGCTGATGGAGATGCGATAGCCATCTGTGGCAGCCATCTCGAGTTCATCACCCTGAAAGCTCATGTGCACGCCGGTCAGATTAGGGCGGGTGTCTTCTGTGGAGGCGGCGAAGGCCACGCGCTGGATCATCTCTTTGAAGTTTTCTACGTTCAAAGGGATGGCAGATTCGTCATCGGACGAGGGCATGGGCGGGAATTCTTCTGCGCTGATGCCCTTGATATCGGTGTTCAGCGTGCCGCATTTTACGTTGAGGGATTGGGTGCGTTCGTCCAGTGTCAGGGTCACTTCTTCGTTGGGGAGGTTGCTCACGAGGTCCACGAAGGTGCGTGCCGGAATGGTCAGCCCGCCTTCATCGCTGACTTTTGCTCCGATCCAGGCGCTGATACCCAGCTCAAGGTTGGTAGCAGAGAGTCGCAGGCGCCCCTGATCGGTCTTGATCAGGATGTTCGAGAGTACAGGAAGAGTGCTGCGGGAAGTTACAGCGCGGGCAACCAGGCTGACGCCGTGGGCAAGCTGCTGCTGTTGAACGATTGCTTTCATGAGATCCTCCACGATTGGCTTTGTTAATTCAGTTAAGTATACCCGCAAGGGGTTGATTTTTCCAGAAACGCGCGTTTCGTAGAGGTCATGTTCACTCATTTATCAGGAATATTCACACCGGACCAATTGCAAATCTGCCCAGGTCATTGAATTTTTCCAGTGTGACTTACGGAACACTCCTCCAAGGCGGATTTTGCGGACCCTGGATGATATAATCCAGCCAAAAGTACACCCTCGTTGGGGTGGACAATATTGTGCCCATAAGGATAGCCTGCCATGAACCTACCTGCCGACCAGGATCCCAATCAGCCAAATCCCCTTGAAGAAATCCTGAAAGCCGTTCCGCTCTGCCTCACCCCCAGTCAGACCCCCGAGATGGACCAGGAGGAAGCCCTGCGCATCATTGACCTGGCAGAAATTGCCGGCATCCCGATTGTGATCGACGGTGGTTGGGCGGTGGACGCGCACCTGGGCTGGCAAACACGGCCGCACTCAGACCTGGATGTTGCCATCAACCAGCAATACCTGCCGCGTTTTCTCGGGATCCTCAGCCGGTTGGGCTACGGGCATGTGCCGCGTGACGATCAATGGGAGCACAATTTTGTGCTCGAGGATGGCAGCGGGCACCAGGTGGACATCCATTCGTACATCCGCAACGAACAGGGGCAGATTGTTGGTGGGGTCGAATACCCCGGGGATTCCCTCACCGGGCAGGGTAAGATCGGTCATGCCAAGGTTTGCTGCATTAAGGCGGATTGGCTGGTAGATTTTCACCTGGGATACCCCTTTGATGAAAATGATTACAGCGACGTAAAATTCCTCTGCAACCTTCATCGTTTGACTTTGCCGGCTGAGTACCAGTCCTATGAGGACGCTTTATATGCCGGGAAGGCAGAAGACCCCTGGGTAATACCGCCGCAGTTTTTTGCGCGCTTGCCCCAGACACCCGCGGAGTACCTCGCGCTGATCAACCTGCTGGATAAAACCGAGGTCGAGAAGCTAACTTCAGAAACGAAGGCGAAGTTCCTGGAAGTGCAGGAAGCGCAATCCGGGGCGCAAAACGTGACTTTGGCGCATTTGCTAAAAGCGGGGTTGCGTTCTGGGCTCCTTTTGCTCGAAGAAGGGCAGGGTATTGGTGCCTGCGAACTGATCCCATTGGCGAATCGCGTGGTTGCGGGGGAGGAAATAGCTCCAGGGAATGGTCAGTGGCAGATACGGCAGCTTAGCTTGGCAAGGCGGGCTGATCATGCTTCAGCTTTTATGTTTCTCTTGAGGGCTGCCATCCAGGAAGCCTGGCGCGCGGGCGGCACGCACCTGGTCGTTTCGCCGTTGGACGATGTCACTCAGCCTCGCCCCGCTTTGCCTAAGCGCTATGACCCTGCGGATATCGGTTATGCCAGCTTTTACGCCCGTGCCGGTTTCAAACGCCTCGAACCAGTTCCCGGAAGCCGCTGGGGTATCCACTAATTTGCAATTTAAGAAAGGAAAGCCATGTACACCATCTCTCTCACCCCGGACATGCAAGCCAGCGCGCTCGTGTTGGGTTGTATGCGCCTGACGCGCCTCACAGGCGCTGAATTGGATCGGCACCTCAAGAATGCCCTTGAACTGGGCATCAACTTCTTCGATCATGCTGATATTTACGGTGGTGATGGCACCTGTGAGCGCCACTTTGGCGAATGGCTGCGCGTCAATCCGGGTCTTCGTTCCCACATGCTAATCCAATCGAAGTGCGGCATCGCACAAAGTGAAGCCCACCAAAACGTTGCTTTTGACTTTTCATATGGGCACATCCTCAAATCTGTTGATAATTCCCTGCAAAACCTGGCGATTGAGCAGCTCGACGTGCTGCTTCTGCACCGCCCGGATGCGCTTTTTGAGCCCGAAGAGGTGGCAGCCGCGTTCGACGAGCTCTATGCCAGCGGAAAAGTGCGCGCTTTTGGCGTGAGCAACATGCACTCCGGTCAAATTGAACTGTTGCAGCGTGGCACGAGCCATAAACTGATCGCCAACCAGCTGCAGTTCGGTCCCGGTCATACTGGCATGATCGACCATGCCATTCGGATGAACACGAACCTGCCATACTCTGAAGATCGTGATTCCACGACGCTGGATTACTGCCGCTTGCACAGCATGACCATCCAAGCCTGGTCGCCGTTTCAATATGGCCTGGTCAAAGGCACATACATGGACAACCCCGATTATCCAGAGCTAAACTTCGCGCTGGAGGAGGTTGGGCGAAAATATGGAATTTCCAAAAATGGTGCGGTGGCTGCCTGGATCGCGCGTCATCCTGCCAGAATGCAGATGATCGCCGGCACGATGAACACTGAACGTCTGCGCGAGATCGCCGCCGGGATGGACATCCCGCTCAGCCGTGAAGATTGGTATCGCATCTATGCCAGCGAAGGACGGTATCTGCCTTAGCCGGCAGGTTCACCCAGTCCATACCTCTGGCGGTTAAGACTTCCGAAGTGTGAATAATCCGCAGAAACATTAACTGAAGTGAAAAATAGTGCGAGAAACACGAAGTCGATCTAAAATTGTTCTGAGAATGTGAAAGATAAACTGCGTTCAAGTAAAGAGGAGAGACAATGATCACGGCAAAAGAATACCAAACGATGCTGGAAGACAACCTGGAGATCATAAAAGAACAGATAAGTGGGGTGAGCGACTCTGAAATGCTCATCCAACCTCCCAACGGCGGGAACTGCATGCTTTGGACTTTGGGGCATCTGACTGAGAGCCTGATCACCATCCTGCATTTTCTGAACGGGGAAAAACCAGTGGGCCTGGCAGATCTGAGCCGTTTTGAACGGGGTTCTGAGCCTATTCTTGGTCCTGAGCCTGGTTTGATGAGGGGTTCAGAATTGATGGACGCTTATGCCAAGTTGCACCAGGCGATTCTTGAGAAGCTTGCGCCGATGATCAATGCTGATTTTGACGCGGAAGTACCCGGTTTCGGCCAACCTGCACGCCGCGGCTTCATGTTGTTTTTCATGGAGTTTCACCATGCCTACCATATAGGGCAGCTCGAACTGCTGCGCAACCTGGCAGGACATACTGAAAAGATTATTTAGCGCAGCAATAACCGGCCAATAAAATATTCGCCTGATCAGACCAGGGCAAGAGCCTCTTTAACCGCAATCACCTTTACATTCGGATGCAACTGCAGAATTGAAGCCGGCAATTGCGGGTCGACTGCACCATTGATCATCCGGGCGATGGCAGAAGCTTTATTCGCCCCACTCGCCAGGAGCAAGATCAGCTTTGCGCTAAAGATTGAACGCATGCCCATGGTGATAGCCTGCCGCGGCACATCCGCTTCGCTCTCGAAAAAGCGGGCGTTGGCTTTGATCGTATCCTCATTCAAATCCACCAGGTGCGTCTCAGCTACAAAAACGGTGTTCGGTTCGTTGAAAGCGATGTGACCGTTGTCCCCAATCCCCACCAGTTGAATATCTGTGCCACCAAGTGAGGCAACCAGGTTGTCGTAGTCCGCGCAAGTGCGGGCAACATCGTGGGTGAGTCCATCGGGAACATGGGTGTTTTTGAGGGGGATATTGATATGGTCAAACAGGTTGTGCTGCATGAAGTAGCGGTAACTTTGCTCATGCTCCGGACCCAATCCGTAATACTCATCCAAATTGACAGTGATCACGTTGGAAAAATCAAGTTCCTCATCCTGATGGGAGCGAATAAGGTCCTTATAGGTGCCAATGGGGGTTGAGCCCGTAGCAAGCCCGAGCACACTGTTCGGTTTGAGCTGCACCTGCGCAGCGATAATGCGGGCTGTTTTCCGGCTCATCTCAGCATAATCAACACAAGAAATAATTTGCATGGAACACTCCAAAGTTGTTTAATTAATACAGGTATTATATCCCGATCGGACCCAAAAAAAGGCTCGCAGTCCTAACCACGGGTATAATTTGATGTAAGGAAAAAGAAAGAGGAGAGTATGACGGACAAATTAGCCTGGATTGATGAAGAACTAGCAAAATTAAAGGAAACTGGTTTTTACAATACCATCCCAACGATGGATTCTCCGCAGGGAGCCTCTGTGGTTATCAATGGCAAGCGGGTGCTTAATTTCTGCGCCAATAACTACCTCGGTCTGGCTAACCACCCCCGTTTGGTGGAGGCCGCCACCCAGGCCATGCAGAAATATGGCGTTGGTCCTGGCGCGGTGAGGTCAATTGCCGGTACGATGAGCCTGCATCTGGAGCTTGAAAAACGCATGGCAGCCTTTAAGCATGTTGAAGCCGCAGTCACGTTCCAGTCGGGGTTCACTGCCAACGGTGCCACCATCCCAGCGTTGGTCGGGAAGGAAGACGCAATTTTTTCTGACGAACTCAATCATGCCTCAATCATCGACGGCTCGCGCCTCTCCGGCGCCAAGATTATCCGTTACGCGCACTGTGACCCGGAAGATCTCAGACGAGCCATCCGGGAAGCCGCCGGCACCTACCGCCGCGGTCTGATGATCACTGATGGAGTCTTTTCGATGGATGGCGATTATGCTCCCCTCGATAAACTCGTGGAAGTGGCAAAAGAATTTGACGTGATGACCATGGTTGATGACGCGCATGGCGAAGGCGTTTTGGGCGAAGGCGGTCGCGGCATTGTGGATCATTTCAAACTGCACGGTCAGGTGGACGTGGAAGTTGGCACCTTCAGCAAAGCCTTCGGTGTGGTTGGTGGTGTAGTGGCAGGGAATGCCAAAATCATCGAATGGTTGCGTCAGCGCGGTCGTCCATTCCTCTTCTCTTCAGCCGTAACGGTACCAGATACCGCTGCCTGCCTGGCAGCAGTTGACCTGCTGGAAGAATCCACCGAACTCGTGGACCGCTTGTGGGCAAACGCGCGCTTCTTCCAGGCTGAAATGAAGAAACTGGGCTTCAACACCGGTGTGACTCAAACCCCGATCACGCCCGTGATGCTGGGTGAGGTTCAGCTGGCGCGCCAATTCAGCCGCGAACTGCTGGCTGAGGGCGTTTTCGCAGGCTCGCTTGGCTTCCCAACCGTGCCGGTGGGCAAGGCGCGCATCCGCGTGATGATCTCCGCTGCTCACAGCCAGGACGACCTCGAGCAAGCGCTCGACGCCTTCGACCAGGTGGGCAAGCGCCTTGGTAAGGGCGGATAAAGTCCCCTGTTTTTTCTGGAAACTAAAGCACAAACCCCTCTTCACAGTTTGCACGAAGAGGGTTTTTTAATTTGATAACTTCATCTTGCGGATAATTTAGGGATTCATCAGTATCCCCGACTGGAATGCCTCACCCCTCGTTGACCACCCTGCGCAGGGCTTCCAACGCGGTCAGGATCTCGTTGCGTTCGCCTTGCATGGCCAGGTTCTCACCACTGACATACGAACCAATTGATTCCAGGGTATCTTGCTCGAAGGCAACGACGTTATTCAGGATCGAAGCGGTTTTAAAGCCCCGTAAACTTCCAATGGTGAACAGAGCGGCTGTCTCCATGTCTGCGCCAAGCACACCCTGCCGTGACCAGTAGGCATCGATTTCGGCTTCCTGATCCGTGTAAAAACTATCATGGCTGCGGGCAATCCCAACATGGTGGGCAAAGCCCAGCTCTTTGGCGGCCTCGATGCAAGCAAACATCAGCTCCGCGTCGGGAACCGCGGGGAAAATTGCCTGGCTGTAGGTTTTTGACGCGCCGTCGTCCTTGACTGCGCCGTTGACAATCACAAGATCGCCCAATTTCACCTTGGGCTGCAGCGCGCCACAGCTGCCAATACGGATCATTGCCCTAACGCCGATGTTATGCAGTTCTTCCGCGGCAATTCCAGCCGAAGCCCCACCAATGCCGGTGGAGATTGCCAGCACTGGCAGACCCTTGTAGGTGCCGCGCAGGCTGCGAAACTCCCGATTGTAAGCCAGCTCTTTCACTTCGCTTAGAAAAGGTGCGATGCGGTCGAGGCGGGCTGGGTCGCCGGGCAATAAGGCGCAATGGGCTTGAACAGTTTCATCGAGTTGAATGTGAGGTTGCAGCATGGTTCCTCTTTTCTGTTTTGGAAGTCTTCTACCAGTATAATTGTCTCAATCGCGAAAATCAATCAAAAGGACTTCTTATGCCAATTCTCAATTTCGGCTCCCTCAATATTGATCACGTTTACCGCGTAGACAATTTCGTTCAACCCGGTGAAACCAAACACAGTGAAGCATATATGATCAACAGTGGCGGCAAAGGGCTCAACCAATCGATTGCAGCAGCCAAAGCCGGCAGCCAGGTGTTCCATGCCGGCGTGGCTGGCAGGGATGGCGGATTCCTGGTTGAAAAACTGCAAACTGCGGGAGTGAACACCTCACTTATGCAGGCTTCCCCAGAGGTTAGCGGGCATGCCATCATCCAGGTGGCGGATTGTGGGCAGAACTGTATCTTACTCTACGGCGGAACCAACCAAATGCTCAGTGAAGCTTATATCGACCAGGTTCTGGATGCTTTTGGCAATGAAGGCTTGGTGCTGCTGCAAAATGAAACCAACCTGGTGGGTGAGATCATCGAAAAAGCTGCCGGGAAGGGCTTGAAAGTGGCACTGAATGCCGCCCCGTACTCCGACCAGGTCAACGATTACCCAATCAACCTGCTCGACTGGCTGATCGTCAACGAAGTTGAAGGTGCCGGGATCCTTGGCGGGGAAGCGGACGAAAGCTTGCTGCAAGGGCTGGCTGAGCGTTATCCAAAGGCCGGAATTCTGTTAACGCTTGGATCGCGTGGAGCTCAATGTGTTCAAAATGGTCACTTCGCCAGCATTGGCATCTGCAAGGTGCAGGCGGTCGATACTACGGCTGCCGGGGACACCTTCAGCGGCTACTTCCTTTCAGGCGTGCTGGAAGGGCTGAGCCTGGCTGAGACGCTGCGCCTGGCGACCGCGGCTTCAGCGTTGTGCGTCCAACGTCCAGGAGCGGCAGATTCCATCCCAACCCGGGCTGAAGTGCAGCAAGCCATGCGTGAAGGCAGCCTGCAGGTTCCTGAGGTGCTTGAATGGTAAAGCTGCTTTACATCGATTGTTGCATCCGACGGGAACAGTCACGAACTCGCATCCTTGCTGAAGCCTTTCTGGCAGAACTGCAGACCAAAGGGGCTTACCAGGTGGAAAGATTATGCCTGATGGATGAGCCGTTGATTGCGTTGAGTGAAGGATTCTTTGCCCAGCGTGAAAGCCTGCTGGCGGAACAAAACCGCCTGCACCCGCGATTTCGCTACGCCCATCAATTCAGCCAGGCCGACCGGGTGGTTGTGGCTGCTCCGTTTTGGGACCTCGGTTTTCCAGCTTTGTTGAAGCTCTACATCGAGAACATCAGCGTGGAAGGCATCACCTTTGGCGTGGACGAGCACGGCACTCATGGCTTGTGCAAGGCTGAAAGGCTGTTATTTCTGACCACTCGTGGTGGGAGCTACAATAATTCCCCGCTTGAGATGGGTGCAAGATACTTGGAGGCTTTGTGCAAGTTTTTTGGTATCCCGCGTTTCGATGTTGTTGCCGCTGATGGGCTCGATTTGGGTCGGGAAGCTGTTAAGACGATTCTCGATCGGGCTATTGGAGAAGCGCTCACATTGGTGGAAAATTTCTAAAAAAGTAAATGGGAGAGCAAGAAACATGGCAAAGCTGATCATTAAAAATTGTGAAGTGATGACTTTCGAGGGGCACGAGCCGCGTTTTCTTCCTGGTCAGGATATTCGGATCGAGGGCAACCAGATCATCGACATACAGCCAACATCTCTCCTGGCACAAGCAGATTTTCAGGTCATCGACGCAAACGGCATGTTGGCTGTGCCTGGCATGCTCAACACTCACGCGCACGTGCCGATGGTACTCTTCCGTAATGCCGGACCGGACGTGAACGAAAACGACTGGTTTAACAAGGTCATTTTCCCGCTCGAAGCCAACCTGACCCCTGAGGATGTCTACTGGGGTGCCATGCTGGGGCTGGCGGAGATGATCGAAGCTGGCATTACCTGCGTGGCAGACCATTATTTTGAGATGGACAGGGTCGCGCAGGCGGTCGAACAAGCAGGTACGCGCGCCAACTTGGGGTGGGCTGTGTTTGGGCATCAGGGTTACGACCAGTTGGAAGAAACCATACGCTTCGTGGAACGTTGGCAGGGAAAAGCCGATGGTCGCATTAGCACCTGGCTTGCGCCTCATTCGCCGTATCTTTGCGATCCTGAGTTTCTGGCACGCTGCGCCAAAGAAGCAGCCCGGCTGGGAGTGGGCAACCACATTCATGCAGCCGAAACCGCGGGACAGGTGACTTTGTCGCTTGAACGCTACGGTAAAACGCCGCTCCAAGTGCTGGCGGACGCTGGCATTCTGGATCAGCCAACGATCATTGCCCATTGTCTTTATCCCTCTGATGAAGACCTCAATTTGCTCGTTGGTAAAGAGGTTGGCATTGCCCAGGCGCCTAAAACTTACCTGGCGATGGCAATGGGACTGGCTGACCTGCCAAAATATCTCGAAAGAGGCATAGCGGTTGGGTTGGCAACCGACGGTGTGGTCAGCAGCTGCACGCTCGACCTGTTTGAGCAAATGCGCCTGACTGCGCTTACCCAGAAGAATAAATCGATGAATGCCGAAGTTCTGCCTGTTAACACGGTGTTGGACCTGGCTTTTCAGGGTGGGGCAACAGTTTTGCGACAACCCCGCTTAGGCAATCTAAAAGCTGGCAACCTGGCGGACGTGGTGCTACTGCGGCAGGACCGCCCGGCGGTGCAGCCGGTGATCAACAAGGCGGCCAACCTGGTCTATTCACTGGATGCCCGGGATGTTGATACCGTGATTTGTGATGGCAAACCGATCTATCAGGGCGGAAAACACCTGACATTGGATCTGGATGAGATCCTGCGCGAGGTGAACGCCCGCCTGCCACGCCTCTTGAGAGCGGACCTGTCCAGGAAAATTGCTGACTATCCGGGGTAGGGGATAGTTTACAGGTCGGACGGATTGCCGACGAGATTGCCGTTAGGGGCGAAGCATCCCGACAAAAACGCATTGCCCAGTTGGATACACCAATCCAGGATGCTTCGCCCCTACGACCAGTTGTGTCAGCCCAGTTAGCAGACACCTATATAACTGATTTTCGGAATGTGCCTGATTTGATTTTGTGCTACCAGGATTGTCTGCGGCGAATTGAGGGCACGATACATGTGCCCCTCATCTTGCTTAAGGTGCCCTCAATTTCGCCCTACGGGGAATTTTTTAACAGATAAGAACAATCCTGTTCTTTCATGATCTCCAGACCACGAAAGGTATTTGACCCTTTGGTCTCCAACCTTTGTTCCTCTGAAAATTGGAGACCTACGGTCAAGACCTTCGCTCGGTCCCACAGGGAGGCTTCGCACTCAGGAGCCCGGCGAGAACGATATCAATCAATTTTTGGTTAGCAATTTAAACAACAACTGCAACACCCCATCCTCATCCACCCCCAGGGGGATGGTGGTAGCTGGGCGCTCAACAGCGGCTGCCCCCGATTCCTCGCCGATACCCTTACCCGCCTGGGTGCTCCTGAAAATGTGATGGTGTTTGTCTGCAATGGTTTTGCCCAAACAAAGCCCTTCCGTCACAACATACACCGGCATCGCTTCACACCTGAAAAGCTCTGGTGCCAATAAATACGCAATCACCGCAGGGTCATGGGTGTGAATGGCGCCTTTCAAGCCGTAAATCTGTTCATGAAAAGCCTGGTAACAAGGCTGAATTTTCTCGAGAAGCTCTACCGCAGGGTTGCCAGCCGCATATAACTTTTCAAAATAATCAGGACGCATCACGATCTTGGTGGTGACGTCCAACCCAACCATAGTGACTTTCCAGGGGGCAGCAAAAACGACTTCCGCGGCATGCGGGTCGTGGTAGATGTTGGCTTCAGCCACGGCTGAGATGTTGCCCAACGCGAAGGCACAGCCGCCCATCAGGACCACTTCCTTCACCAATGGGGCAATGCGAGGCTCCAGGCGGTACGCCATGGCAATATTGGTCAGTGGACCCAATGGCGCAAGGATCACCTCATGGGGGTTTGCCATAACCGTATCGATAATGAATTGGGCAGCATGACGCGGATCGAGCTTACCATGCGGCAGCGGCAGGTTCGTGTTGCCAAAACCATCCTTGCCGTGCACGCCAGCTGAAAAGGAAATAATATCGTGTACCATTGGCTGTCCGCAACCTTGAGCGACTGGGATGTGGTCGTTTCCTTCCAATTCCACCAGGCGCAAGGCGTTCAAGGAGCAAAGTTCCACTTCTGTGTTTCCAAACACAGTGGTCAAGCCCAACACTTTCAGCTCAGGCGCATGCAGAGCCGCTAATATTGCCATTGCGTCATCGATTCCGGGGTCGGTATCGATAATGATTTTTTGAGCCATCGGTCACCTTTCTCTCTATATTCACAGCAGGTCCTCAAAGGGGGACCTGCCGGAATCAAAACTGGTAATTTGAAGAATTCTTTAATACTTACTCATCAACTCGAGCACCTTCTTTACGAAGGCTTCGCGGTCAATATCCATGGCGACAAAACTGTTTTTATGCCATTTCGCGTCGCTAAACAGGTCCGTTACCGTTTTGCCCTGGGTGATCGCGCCTTTGGTTTCCACCCGAATACCGGCAGGATAAGCTTTGAACATAGTGTCATCCGCGGCGTAGAGTACTGCAGCGGGGTCATGCATATTGATGCCGATGACTCCCAGCCGGCGCATAAAGCTCACGATATCCTGCACAACATCCCGGAAGAAGACAGCTTGTTTGCTGCCCAAAGCCGCGACCTGGTTTAGCTCAGCAGGGGTCATGAGCGCTTTCATGGTCATGTCCAGTCCGCACATATGTACGGGCACGCCAGAACAGAAAACGATGTCAGCAGCTTCCGGATCAGCGTAAATATTAAACTCGGCTGCCGGAGTGGCGTTGCCAGCGTCGGTTGAACCGCCCATGATGACGATACGATTGATCAACTGGGGCAGGTCAGGGTATTTGAGGAATGCCAGGGCGAGGTTAGTTAGCGGACCGATGGCAATGATCTCCAGAGCGCCTTGCTGCTCCACCGCAAATTGGTGGATGGCGTCCCAGGCATTCACCCCCTCAACTTCGCTGCGGGTGTGGGGGAGGTCAAAACCGGCCATGCCATTGGAGCCATGCACTTCGGCAGCTTCCACGCGCTTGCGGAAAACCGGTCCGGCTGCGCCACGATAGACAGGCACATCCCAATCCAGAAATTCGAGCAGTCCCAGGGCGTTATAGTTCGTGTGTTCCAAGCCGACGTTGCCCGCCACGCTGGTGATTGCAAGGACGTTCAATTGAGGCAGTTGCTTTGCCAGCAAGAAGGCAATGGCGTCGTCCACGCCCGGGTCACAGTCCAGGATCACAGGAATGGGGCTCATTCTGACTCCTTTCCGTACCAGGCAGCAGCCTCAGCCACAAGGTCAATGAAACCTTCGCGGTCGATGTCAACCAGGGCATGCGTGTTGGGCGGCTGATGGCTGAAGCCGTAATGATCTGCCACAGTTGCGCCCCGGCAAAAGTCACCGGAGATCTCGACCTGCACGTAATAGTCTTTGACAGTCAGGATTTCAGGTTTGATGAGTGCTGCCACCGCAACCGCGTCGTGAACTGGCGCGCCGGCATAACCAATACTGCGGTGGAAGTTGTAAAAGAAGTCCAGCCATTCCGCGACCACAACCGCAATCGGGTTGCCCAAAGCGCGGATACGTTCGAAGTCTTCAGGGAAGACCAGGGCTTTGAGCGTTACATCCAGCCCAGCCATGGTCAACGGCACGCCCGATTTAAAAACCACATCCGCCGCTTCAGGGTCGACCAGGATGTTAAATTCAGCTGCCGGCGTCCAGTTCCCAAAAGCCAGACCGCCGCCCATGATAGAAATATGAGCGATTTTTGGTTTTAGTTCGGGGTGCAGGATCAGGAGAGCACCTACATTCGTAAGTGGACCAGTGGCAACGATGGTGACAGGATTGCTGGATGCGGAGATGGTCTTTGCCATCAACTCAACTGCGCTAAGCGGCTCCGCTTCAATTTCTGGCTGTGGCAGTGCTGGACCGTCCAGGCCGGTTTCACCATGAATGTTGCCGGCGTGGATCGGCTCGCCGTGCAAGGGCTCTTCTCTGCCCATGGCAAAAGGAGCATCAATGCCCAGCAGGGTCATCACCCGCCGGGCATTGATGCTGGTCTTTTCGATGCTTTGGTTGCCGCTGACAGACGTGCAAGCTAAGATTTCCAGCTTGTCGCTGGCTTTGGCAAGCATCCAGGCAATTGCGTCATCATGACCCGGATCTCCGTCAAGAATGATGGGGATTTTAGAGGTCATTCAGCGCCTTTCGCCACAGCGTGGCGTTTCTTAAGTTTGTTCTTAATACTGATGGCATAGAGCACCAAGCCGATAATGGTTACAAGATAGGGAATCACTGAGACCAGGTAGCTGGAAACACCTTGCATGCCCGAAACCTTGGTACGCAGTGCCTGCGCCAGGCCAAATAGCAGCGACGAAAGCATCGTCCCCACCGGCTCTCCGCGCCCCATGGCTGTGGCTGCCAGGGCGATAAAACCGCGCCCGGCCACCATGCCTGAGTTCCAACCCTGCGAGTAATACATCGACATAAACGCGCCGCCCAGACCAGCCAATGCTCCGGAAAACGCAATCGCAATGTACTGGATTTTCTGTACCGAAACGCCAATCGAGGTGGCTGCGTTGGGGTTTTCACCAACAGCGCGAATATTCAATCCCAACGGGGTCTTATAAATCACCACCCAAATCAGCCAGACAAGCAGGAATGCCAGATAGGTCAGGACCGCGTGTCCGGACAAAACTTGCCCCAGGTAGGGTATGGACTTGATCAAAGGGATATCCAATGTTGGAATGAGCAACTCTCGCGTGACCAGTGAGCCTGTGTTTCCTTTCATACCGGTAAACATATATAGCAGGAAGATGGTACCACCCGCGCCTAACATGTTTACCGCAATACCGCCCAGGATAATATCGGTTTTCATTTCAAAGGCAAAGAAACCAATCAGCAGAGCTAACAAGACCCCGATAACCACGGCTCCAAGAACGCCAATAAACCAGGACTGAGTCCAATAGCCAAAAAGAACGCCGAAGAGGGCCGATATCATCATGATACCTTCGAGACCGATGTTTACCACACCTGCTTTTTCAGCGATGACAGCGCCCAGTGCCGCAAAAAGAATCGGCGCTGTGATGCGGATCACGCTGTAAAGGAAGTCGGCATTGAAAATCGATAAAAGCAGATCACCGATCATTAGTTGCTTCCTCCTTGGCTTGCTGCAGCTTCCTGCAGTGCCAGATCACGTTGAGCATTGCGAACCACAATTCGCTGTCGGTATTTCGCCAGGAATTGCTCAGCCGCGAAGAACAGGAAAATGGCTGCCTGGATGATATCGATCATCTCAGAAGGCACGTCGCTGTAAGTTGCCATCAAATCGCAGCCTTTATTCAGATATGCAATAAAGAAGGCCGCGAATGGCACAAAGATCGGATTGTTTTTTGCCAAAATCGCAATCGTGATGCCAAGCCAGCCGTACCCCGGAAGTTCGCGCCACAAGAAAGAATTAAAGCGCCCGAGGACCTCAATGCTGCCACCCATACCCGAGAGCATACCGCCGATCACCTGGGAAAGAATGATCACTGTTCCCACCTGCATGCCTGAATACTGCGCAAAGGACTGGTTGATACCAATCATGCGGATGGCATAACCCCACTTGGTGCGATACATGAAGAGGGCAATGATGACCACAAAAATCAACGCGACCACGAACCCCCAGGTCAGCTTGGTGCCATTAGCAACAATTTCAGGAATTTTAGCTGTCTCCAGGAAGGGGAAAGTTTGAGTAGCGCCCTTGGAGCGATCCGCGAAAACAAAGTTGAGGAAGTGCAGAATGACGAACATGACCACATAGTTCATCATTAGCGAAGTCACCATCTCACTTGCCCCCAGTTTCACCTTGAGAATCGCTGGAATGAGCATGATCAGCCCACCGGCAATCGCTCCTGCCAACACGCACACAACCTGGTGAAGACCGGTGTTCATCTTGAGGTAGATGCCGAGCAAAGCGCCAACAAAGCCGCCCAACATAATGGCTCCCTCACCACCCAAGTTAAACTGGTTAGCTGAGAACATAACGCATACCGCCAGACCTGAGAAGATGGTTGGGATCATGCCGGCTAAAACCGTCAGGAAACTCGTGGTGTTAAACACATTTCCGGTGGCTTTGAAACTGACTACCGGTCCTACCAGCAAATATTTCAGTGCAGTTAATGGTTCATCAGAAGAGATAAAGATAAAAATTGCTGCAACTAAGAGTGCCAACAAAATGGCAGCCAGTCCGCGAAGCAAATTAAACAGTAGCAATCTTCTATCACTCATAGCTCACCTTCGCGATTTCTTCTTCAGTCTGGTGTTTCAATCCGAGCATATATTCGCCCATGGTTAAGTCATCCAACTGGCTTGAGTCTTCAAAATACCCGACGATCTTTCCGCCATACATGACGATCAGGCTATCGCTAAGTTCAATGACCTCATTTAGATCAGCCGAGACTAACAGCACCGCCGTTCCACTGCGGCTAAGTTCGACGATCTCGTTTCGGATGAATTCAGTTGCGCCAACATCGATACCGCGTGTCGGTTGATCGGCGATCAACAAGGTTGGCTTGCTCGAAAGCTCTCGCGCGACCACCACCTTTTGGATGTTTCCGCCAGAAAGCATTTTGACCTGCTGTTTGGCGGACTTTGCCAGGATGCGATAATCAACGATTAGATTCTGGCTTTCATGATGAATTTCACGCATGTTAAACAGCGGACCCTTGTTGAAGCGTTTACTGCCAAACCGATCCGAGATGACGTTTTCCTCGATGCTGGCGATATCAGCTATACCGTAGGTCATACGATCTTCAGGCACCAGGGAAACCCCACGGTTGCGAATTTTGTCTTGCGACAGGTTGATAATTGACTCTCCACAGACAGTGATTGTGCCAGCATCGGGTGTGTTGAGATTGAAAAGCATTTCAACCAATTCCCTTTGCCCATTGCCTTCTACGCCTGCAATCCCCAAAATCTCACCTTTACGTACCGAGAACGACAGCTTATCAAGCATCTTTTTGTTCCAACGGTTCGTATATTCCAAATCGCGAACCTTGAGCACAGTATCAGTGGGTTGGGATTTGTCTTTCACAACTTTCAGCACCACATCACGTCCGACCATCAGACGGGAAATCTCATTTTCACTGATGTCAGCCGTGTTATATACTCCCATCGACTTGCCACCGCGCATAATCGTAAGCCTGTCGGTGATTTGTTTAATTTCTTTAAGCTTATGAGAGATAAACACAATCGTGAAGCCTTGTTCTTTTAGGGCAATCAGTTCTTTAAATAATTCTGAGGTTTCTTGCGTGGTGAGAACCGCGGTTGGTTCATCCAGGATGAGAATCTTCGCGCCGCGAACCAGGGCTTTTAGAATTTCGACCTTTTGTTTCATCCCGACCGGAATATCCATCACCTTAGCGTTGGGATCAATCCGCAAGTTGTATCGGGCTGCATTCTCCTCAGCGATTTGAACCGCTTTCTTGTAATCAACGAGCAAGCGGGATTTATTGGTGGGCGCCATGCCCAGGACGATATTTTCAGCGACGGTCAGGCTGGGAACAAGCATAAAATGCTGGTGAACCATGCCAATACCAAGAGAAATGGCTTTGTTGGGGGATGTGATTGCCACCGGCTGACCATTAATAAGGATCTCACCGCTAGTAGGCTGTTCCAGGCCAAAGAGAATCTTCATCAGCGTCGACTTGCCGGCGCCATTTTCTCCCATAATGGCATGAATTTCACCTCTTCGTAAGATAAAATCCACATCTTTGTTAGCAGCAATTCCATTGGGATATACCTTACTGATCCCTCTCATCTGGACAACAAAATCTTCTTGTTCCACAATTTCGTTTTGTTCAACAATAACTTCTTGTTCCATAGGTAGGTATCCTTATTGGAGCTATTAAGACTCGAGGGGAGCCAGGTGACCGGCTCCCCTCGAATGAAGACTTAGAACATGTCGCTCTCAGACTAGATTAAGGCTGGAGAGAATCTCTCAGAGTCACTACCGCATTGGTGGTGTCACCAATAGCGGTGGGGACAGTAATCGTGCCTGCGACAATGTCAGCCTGGGCAGCCAGAACGGCATCCTGAACTGATTTAGGAGCTATTGCAGCGAAGTTTTTATCGGTCACAATACCCACACCACCTTCAGGGATACCAAGGCGAACTTCCTGACCCCAATACTCGCGGCCAGCGTCCCATTCGTCAAACAACCAGACGATCGATTGTCCAACATTCTTCAGACCAGAAGTCAGAGTGATAGCAGCCTGATCAACGGGCAAGGTCAGTTCCTGGTCAGAGTCGACGCCAATGAACCAGGCTTTGCCGGATTCGAGGGCTGCTTCAGCAGCGCCATTACCGGAAAGACCAGCCACACCCCAGAGGATATCAGCGTTCTTATCATTGATCATGGAAAGTCCCATTTCCTTGGCGGTGGCGGTGTCGACATAACTGTTGACATAGCGGGTGTCCACTTTGATTTCGGGGTTGGCGGCTTGCGCACCGAGCAGGAAACCATACAGGAAGTCGTTGATGACGGGGCTGTCAATGCCGCCCACAAAACCAACAACAGCTTCTGGGTTGATGTTAGCAACACCGGTTTCGGTGGTCATTTTGCCAGCGAAAGTACCGATCAGGTAACCCATGTCGTTCTGCTTGTAGGTGATATTGACAACATTTTGGTTGACGCCAACATAAGTGTTGTCATCATAGATCAGGAATTTCTGATCAGGATAAGTGGTGGCAGCTTCCTTCAGGTAATCAGGCATCTGGTAGGTACCGCAGATTACCAGGTCGTACTCACCGCTGCTGGCAACTTCGTTCAGAGTTTCGAGCCATTTCGGCTGATCCTGATCCGTGCCGCCCATTTCGATGGACTTGTAGGTGATGCGACCTGCATCGGCTAAAGCCTTCAGACCGGATTCAGCAGCATCAAAGAATGACTTGTCACCAAGGTTTCCGTTCACCAGGTTGACGACGTTATAAACTTTTCCCACTGGTTCCGCGGGTTCAGATGGTACCTCGGGTTCCGCTGGTGTTTGCCCGCAACCTACCATAGACACGGCCATGATAGCCACAAGCATGAACAATAGAAACTTCTTCATTTTTCTCTCCTTCTTGGGGTGTTGTAGCAACAATTTTGCATGGTAGGATTTTATGCACAGACGCTACTTATGTCAATATCCTGA
>DAOOPV010000039.1:0-21183 GCA_035388405.1 Anaerolineaceae bacterium | reverse complement strand
AACCCCTTCATCGGAAAGATCCCGCAAGAGCTTAAAAAGCTGCTCCTGCGACCATGCGGCAGCTCCAACATCCAGGGCGATCCGCCCACCCTTGAAGAAGCGTTCCTGGGTCTGGATGCGTGAGATCAACAAGTCCCGCTGTTGATACCAGGGCTTTTCAGGCAGGCTGATCAAAACCCCGCCCTTAATCCCGCGCACTGTTATTTCATCCATGATGGGCATCCTATGGTGTCGCTGGAGCATACTCGTTTTGCTGCAGCTCCTGATCAACTTGTTTCAGTTGGAAGTAGGCATCGATCGTGAATTTTGCAATAGGGGCAGCAACAGTCGAACCCTCATCGCCGTGGTAGACAAAGGCAGCGACAACGATTTCAGGATCATCATAAGGTGCATAGCCAACAAACCAGGCGTGCGCCGGCCATGATCCCGGAATACAAAGTCCCTCGCGGTTGGCCCAGTCATCACAGAACTCAGCAGTGCCCGTCTTACCGGCTATCTTCCAGGGATTATCCTGGAATTCAAACCAGGCTGTTCCATCATCCCGCGTCACCATCTCCATGCCCTGCTTAGCAAGGTCAATGACCGATTGTTCAACTACTTTGAGTTCATCGGTCCGATTGTTGCCTTCATAGGTGGCGATCATTGGATCCCTGGTAATATCCCAAAGGATCTCAGGTTCAGATTCATAGGTCACGTTGCCATCATAATCTGAAATTTTGTCGATAATAGTCAGTTTATAGTGCTTGCCATCATTCACGATCGTGTTGATAGAATTCAACACCTGGATCGGCGTCGCCAGCACATAACCCTGCCCGACTGCTGCCAGGTAAGTGTCACCAGTTGCCCAGTTTTCGCCGATATTCAATCGTTTCCAGGTGGGGTTCGGCAGCAATCCGTCCGCTTCACCAGGTAGTTCAAGCCCCGTCGTCTGACCGTAACCAAGCGCAGCGGCATATTCATCCATGCGCCAGATTCCCAGACCGCCCCCATCCACTTCGCCTTCATAGCCCCCACCCACCTTGTACCAATAGGTATTGCATGAATAAGCTATTCCATGCAAATAATCCACCTGACCATGCCCGGCGCGATCCCAACAGTAGTAGTTTTGCAGAGAACCTATGTCAGTCTCGTAGAATTGCTGGCGGAGTGTGATCATACCTGGGTCTTCGACGGTCTGATAGAGTGTGACTACATCTTCATTCAACACCCCAAGCGCAGACACCATCTTATAGACGGAGCCCGGCGGCAATTCGGAACTGATGGCTTTATTGAGCAAAGGTTTATGCTCATCAATACTAAGCTGCTCATAGTAGTCTGCGGGGATAAATGGAGACATGCGATTGTTATCATAGCTAGGGAAAGATACCATTGCCAGAATCTCGCCGGTCTTGGCATCCATCGCCACCACCACCCCCATGGTGCTCAGGATTTCATTCCGCCAGACCATATAGCGCTGATTCCAAAAATCAAGATAATTCACCAACGCGGCATGGGCTGCCTGCTGTAAGCGGTAGTCAATCGAGAGATACACGTTTTCGCCAGGAACAGGTTCCATTGGCTCCTCGATATCCCGCACAATCTCGCCGCCAACTGTCACCTCCACCACCCGCCTTCCATTGGCACCAGCGAGTACATCTTGCATCGAGTTTTCGATGCCCATATATCCGACTTTATCCCGTCCCGAAACAAAACCCAGTTCGGTATAGTAATCCAAAAGCACTTCAGGGATAGGTCCCAGAAAACCGACGATCTCCGCAGTCTGACTTCCAGTGGGATATTCACGGATCTCTTCGATCTCAACTTCGATGCCAGGCCAATTTGCAGCTTTTTCCTTGATGATCATGGCAGTTTGCTTGTCAATGTTGCACTTCAGTCGGGTCGCTTGGAACGGCCAAAGGCTGTCCGCAATCTCCACCACCTGTTCAATGCCCAGTGTGGTATAGCAAGGCGAGAAGGAACTGGCTGTCTGCTCGTTCACTTCTCCCTGGCTGACGGGAATGTCGATCAGAACGCTGAGCTGGTCAAAAATTTCGCGGGTTTTTCCCTCTGAGTCAGGCAACTCAGCTGGAGTGACAGTGATGTTATATTGCGCCACATTTCGGGCTAAAACAACACCATTCCGATCAAAGATCATCCCTCTTTCCGTTGGGATGCTGATCACCTGGGTGCGATTATCCTCGGCCTGCGCTTGATACTCACTACCCTTGACTATCTGATAGTTGAAAAGTTGAGCGATGTAATAAACAAACACAACCACAATGATCAGATAGATCCAGCGGAAACGCTTTAAATCGATTGTTGGTTTTTCAAATTTTCCATTATTCATACCTGGGCTCCTTGCGGATTCAGCCACACAGCCAATTCCCGCACCAATGCGTGTACTGGAATTGCCAGGAACATATTTAGAAACACCGATGGCAACATCACTCTCACCAGTGCTTCAGTGAAATTGAAGGGGATGCGCTGGATAAAAAGAACCGAGATGGAAAGAAAATGTGCAAGGATGGTCGCTCCGAAAGTGAGGAGAAACATCCCCAAAAGCGGAGTCTGCCAAACGCGTTGTTTAAGACTCAGGGAAACAAGATAAACCGCCATATAAACAACCATTGGCAGGAAAAAAGGTAAAGCTGATACTAACCCGACCACCCCACCCATGATCAGGACCAGAATCCAAAATCTTGAGTTTTTCTGGTGCAAACTTAGCGCAATAATCAGCAACAATACCAGGTCAGGACTGCCTGAGAGTATCATCCAACGACTAAAGACGCCATATTGCAGCATCATTGCGAGAACAAAACTCATTGCGTAAGCCAGGTAAACTAACACGGGATAGCCTCAGCCTCAGGGCACCAACGGAGCTATGTCGACAGCCTCGAAATTGGTAATGACCAGCACCGCGCTCAGCACTGAAAAATCGACAATCGGTTGAACAGATCCCGTCTGAAAGAGCGCGTTCTGATTGGACTGCATAGAAAAAACCTGACCCACAAAAATGTTCGGCGGATACGTCCCACCCAAACCAGATGTGAGAATGACCTCGCCAACATCTACCTGGGCATCGATAGGCACCATATCAAGACTAACCTCACCGGTAATGGAACCACCAACCTGTCCTTCCACATTCGCGGTTTTGAGGCGCACATTGACGGTTGAGCCGGCATCTGTGATCAACTGAACACGAGCGGCATCCGAAATTACAGCATCAATTCGACCAACCAAACCTTGCTGCGTGACAACAGGCATACCAAAACGAATGCCGTTATTGGAACCTTTATCAATGATGATGTATTGCAGGTACGGGCTTATCTCGCGCCCAATCACCGTAGCTGCCTCATACTCATGCTCCGGATTGTTGCGAGCAAAATCCAGCAAGGTGTAGAGGATTTCAGCCTGAGCCAGGTTTTCCTGCAATGCGATGATTTCGCTTTGGAGTTGAGCAACCTCGTTTCGCAGCGTGGTATTCTCCTCGCGTAAGGTTGCCATGTCGCGTGGGGAACCAAAGAAGTCGCTGAACGCCAGGTACCGTTCCGAGATCCAGCTCTGGGCAGAAATCAGTGGGCTGACAGAAACGCTGAAAATCGGCGTTAAATAGCCTGAGATTGCTAGAATCAGAACACCGGCAATCACGGTGACTAAAATCAGATTTCGTAGGTTTTTTGGAGTAAATAAATTTCGCATGTCGAATCTGGTCTATCCAGATCGCAAGGAATGATTAACCTTGCGTACTTGTGTAAGGATCCCGTTCGATGCCTACGAGTAAGTTTTCGTAAAGATCCAAATCGTCCAGCACCATGCCGCAACCGCGTGCCACGCAAGTCATTGGGTCTTCCGCCACCCACACTCTTACGCGTATCTCATTCGAAAGGCGCTCAGCCAAGCCCTGAAGCTGCGCTGTGCCACCCGCGAGGCATATGCCGTTGTCCATCAGATCCGAAAGGATTTCAGGCGGGGATTCATCCAACGCATCCTTAATAGTATCCACAATTACCTGGACCGAAGGTGAGAGTGCTTCGCGGATTTCGATTGATGAAATTTCAATCGCTTCTGGCAGACCTGTGATCAAATTGCGCCCACGGACATCAACCGTTTTCTCTTCTTTTAGTGGATAAGCTGAACCGATCGCGATTTTCACCTTTTCAGCCATCTGCTCGCCAATAAACAAGTTGTATTTACTGCGAACATACTCGATGATGTCCTGATCTAATTCGTCGCCTGCCACTCTCAATGAACGCGAGATGACAATACCTCCCGTGCTGATGACTGCCACTTCGGTGGTTCCCCCACCGATATCTACGACCATGTTGCCGGAATCTGAATCAATTGGCAGTCCAGCCCCAATTGCGGCTGCGGCAGGCTCAAGGATCATGTATGTTTCGCGGGCCCCGGCAGACATGGCGGCATCGTAAACCGCACGTTTCTCGACTTCTGTGGCGCCCGATGGAATACCAATGACAACCCGGGAATGCGGGAAAAGCACAATGCTGTTCTCGTGTGCTTTGCTGATGAAATATTCAAGCAGCGCCTGGGTAATGTCATATTCTGAGATGACACCATCGCGCAAAGGTCTGAGTGTGACCATGTTGGCTGGGGTACGCCCTACCATCGCTTTGGCAGCTGCACCGATTTTCAGCGGTTCACGGGTGCGCTTATCGATCGCCACCCACGAAGGTTCGTTAATGACAATGCCCTTGCCCCTTACATTGACCAATGTATTTGCTGTGCCAAGGTCAATCCCCAGGTCTTGTGAGAGCAACCCTAATAGCCATTTTATGGGGTTAAAGAAAGCCAATTTTTGTTCTCCGTCCAATATTCCTTGAGAATAATGCACGCAATTATAACATATCAGCCGAACTCTTGATTACGCGCAAACTGGCAGCCATTGAATGTTACAATACTTATTACCGCTAAGAAACTGGAGCAACCATGAATATTTCCTTCACCCTATTTCGCCTTCAGACCCAGGATACACTACGGATGAAAATGAACGCTCGCTTGAAGGAGATCGACCGCATCATCGCTGCTGACAAAGAAATCAGCCAGGCAAACGTCAGACTGATGGAAGCTCAGGCGATCAACAAATCTGCCGAATCCGTATTGAAGGACCTGGTAGCCCAAGTAAAAGAGAAAAAACTCAAGCGTGAGTTAACCCAGGCAAATCTCTTTTCTGGCAAGGTCCGCAACCCAAAGGAATTGCAGGATTTGCAAGCAGAAACGCATGCACTGGACCGAACAATCGCCAAACTCGAAGACGAACAACTGCAGGCGATGATGGCTCTCGAGGAGACAACCAAAGACATGAACAAGGCTCAAGGCGAACTCCAACAGGTATTGGATCGAAAAGCCTCCCAAAGCTCACTCCTCATCGGCGAGAAGCACAAAATTGAATCTGAGATCCCCCAGGTTGATGCCCAGAGGAAAGCGTTGCGAGAGCAGCTGGACGATGCAACCTTCACGATCTACCGTGATCTTTTGAAGAGCAAAGCCGGCAGAGCAGTCGTTGAAGTCAATGATGATACCTGTGGGGCTTGCGGCGTGACTGTGCCTCCGGCGGATATTCAGGCAGCCAAGTCACCGAACGTGATTGCGTACTGCAAAAACTGTGGAAGAATTCTTCACAAATCCTGATTAATTAAGCGCCAGGGGCAGTAAAAAACGGCGTAGCAGAGATTCAACAATATTTATTAACAAGAAAAGTACCAAAGGTGTGAAATCAAATCCGCCTATAGGTTTTATTATCTTACGGAAAGGCCGAAGGACTGGGTCGACAATCCGCGAAATTCCAATGCGAAACATATTATCCGCTGGGAGGATCAAGGGCAAAAGCGTTCCCAGTAAAAGGAAGATCCGCATCCCCTGGAAGAGGAAGAAGACGAAGTTAAGCAAAAATTCCATATCAGGTTCCCTGTGAATAAATCCGTGGACCAAGCAGCGCGGTTCCGATGCGGATGATGGTAGCCCCTTCTTCGACTGCAACACCATAGTCGGAAGAGGTGCCCATGGAAAGCTCTCTCAACCCCAGGCCCGGTATTTGCTGGTTCAGGAAATCGCGCGCCTGGCGAAGCCTCCGGAAGAACGGGCGGCTTTGCTCTGGATCATCAAACAGAGGAGGCATGGTCATCAGACCGGTGAGGTGTAGGTGCCTTAACGACAGAATCTCACTGACAGTTGGCAGCAGGTCTTCCCATTGGTTTCTTTCCCAGGCTGGCAAACCTTCCTTTGAAGCTTCCCCGCTAACATTTAGCTCCAGCATGACGTCCAATGGTTGCGTAGATCCCTGTCCTGCCCAGGCGGAATCCAACTTTCGTGCCAGTTTCAAGGAATCCAACGAATGTATGCGGGAAAAATTCGCCGCAACCAGCGCGGCTTTGCGACTCTGCACGTGACCAACCATCTCCCAACGGATGTCGGGAAGGTAGCTTAGCTGCTTAATCTTCTCGTGGGCTTCTTCGGCATAATTCTCACCGAAAGAGCGCAAGCCGCAAGCATAGGCTGCCTCAATCACACTGACCGGCTGCCGTTTGCTGACCGCGAGAATCAAAACATCACTAAAAACTCGGTTTGTCTTTTCAGCCGCAAAAGTGACATTTGCTTCAATGATTTCAAGCCGTTGTTTTATGTTCTGGATTAGCTCGGGATCGGTTTCAGCCATCTCACTTTAAGGCAATTACCACCGCAAACCTGCCAGTGATGCCTTTCTCCTTTCGGTAAGAATACCACGCGTCCAGATTTTCGGCTGTGCAGAAGCCTGAATTTTCTATCTGTTTTACGCCTGCCTGGCGCAGTGTCCATTCATTTGCACCCCACAGGTCCAGGTAAAGCCCAGTATCCTGTTGCTCGAAGAATTGGTCAGCCTCTGCGCCCCAGGCTTTAAGGAACTGCCGCCGCACTTCCTCCCCCACCTGGTAGCACTTGCCACAAATGGAAGGTCCAAGCCCCACGCGCAAATCGGCTGCCACCGACCCATAACGCTGCTGGATCGCGCTGACAGCCTCAGCGCCTATGCGCAGCAATGTGCCCTGCCAACCGGCGTGCACAATCCCCACCACCTTTTGGACCGGGTCGTGAAACACGAGCGGCACGCAATCAGCAAATCGCATGATCAAAGTTACCTCGGGTTTGTCGGTAAAGATGCCGTCTGCTGGCGGATGTTTTTTCTCGGGCGGACGGGGTGCCTCGCTGAACAAAATGGTTTTTCCATGCACCTGCCAGACGTCAAACCGGCTTGAATATGGTCGTCCAAATACCTTGAAAAGCTTTTCGTGGTTGGCAAGCACAGAGCCTGGGTCATCCCCATTGGTGCCACCAAGGTTCATGCTAGAAAAAGCCCCTTTAGAGCTGCCCCCTTTTCGGCTGAATATTGCATGATCAATAACGGTGTCATCGAAGCTATCGAACTTATGATACACGAGCCCTTCTTGCTTAAACTCTCGCATCGATCAGCTTCTCTGACTTTCCAATGCAGCCTTGGCTTCCAGGCGTAACCGCTCTTCCGAGACGGTCTCTTCAATCGTTGGGATGCCAAACCAGGCGGTAAACCAACCAAAAGCAGCCCCGGTCAACACTCGCAAAAATGGTGTACTTTCATGCACAGGCAGCCAGCTCAGAAAAGGAAGCTGCAATGAGCTTACAAGCTGCCAGACGCCATCCAGACCCATCGGTCCGATCGCCAGCAGGATCCAAAGCCACCAAAGCAAAGGTTTTAATTTTCTGCCTGTCAAAGCAAACACGATCCCAAAAAGCAGAAGTGAGCCATAAATGGCGACATCGCGCTGACACAAAGCAATCTTATAACCGGCGCGTTCATTTCCGACGAATTTACTGGCGAGTTGAATGTTCTCACCAGAATTCCCGGAAATCTGCGAATAGGTCAGCCTGTCAGAGCCAGCCGGCACTTCCAGCGGGTAATGAACCTGTTCTCCAAAGAGGAAAAAGGAACGGTATGCTAATTGGTGGCAGAGCGGTCGGTAGAGCCCATAAATGGTTTTGGCCGGCTCCACCTGCCCGAGCCTCATCATCACCGGCGCGAGGATAGGCAAACCAACATACAAAGCCAGGATTATGTTTATCAATGCCAGATAGTGCCTTGAAAACCACAGAGAGAAGCGCTCTCTCGCTCCCAGGTGGTCTTTGGCTGCTGCCGGGCGATAATCAGGCGAATTTGCGTTCTTGTGAGCTTCACTCAAAGCCAGCTTAATGGTTTCAGAATTCTCAGGATATGTTACTTGCTTCTCGTCAATCCGGACGATCAATGTTTCTTCTGTTCGCTTCTTGAAATATATTTGCTGACGAAGGTCTACCAGATTAAGTTGGTGAGGATAGATCTCCTGAAGCGAAGAAAGCCAGGTTTTTATCTTTTCGACTTTTTCACTGGTCGGATCGGTGCTTAGCAGGAAAACTTCAACCATCGCTTTTCAGCTGCGCCCGATCAGCTTTCAATCACCTGGACATAGGTCGAGTTGCTCGCGTTGGTTACTGTCAGCTCACCTGGATAGTACCCCACCACCGGGTTCGTCCAGCGCCAGATCCATTTGGCGTCGTCAGGTAAACAGTTGACACAACCGTGAGAAAGAGCAATGCCAAAATTATTGTGCCAGTAGACACCATGAATTGCCTGACCATCGGAATGATATAGCGTGGTCCAGGCAATGCCTGGGGAATCGTATTGCGAGACCCCTCCAGCACTCATGTGAAGCGAAATCATCTTACGCCAGACCGGTGTAGTCTCAGGTGGAGTAAGCCATTTCCCTTCCTTGATATAACCCGTTGAGACATCACAGAAGTAGACCTCATGTGAGCCTTCAAAACAAGAGAGCGTTTGAGTCTGCAGATTGACCAAAATGCGTTTGTCGCCAACATCTGGGTGGATAGGGCTGACCTCTTCCGCGGTCACAGGTCGGCAGGCAGCCGCATCGACCCAGTAATAATCAGGCAGAGCCCCATACTTTTCCCCGAGCAGGTATTCCGTCCTGCCGTTGGCCTGGCGCACGTCAAATACCCAAAAAACCTGGCTGTAATAGAGCTTCGCCAAACCCTGAGAGTCGCGGATCCACGAAGAAGCATTTGCTGCTGACTTGGTCAGTTCCATATCGACCACAGGCTGGGTGATCTCCACCCACAAACCTGGTTTGCCGTCCTGGTCGAGGGGCAGACTGCTGAGAGGCGTATTCACAACATGCCTGGCAGGCTGAACAAACGGGGCGTAAATGAAACCACTGGGAGTTTCATACCAACGCTGATTGTAGCGATTGAAATCCAGGACGTTCGCCACGACCTCTTGCTTGATTTCAAAGACCTCATCGCGCCAGGCACGTGCTACCGCCGGAGCATTCATATTGGGCTCTGATTTCAAGTCTACCCAGGAACGGTACTCCCCCACGCACACCCTGCCCAATTTCTTCCCAATCGGATAGGCTTGTTTTAGTTGTCTTGCTGCAGGTTTGACCCCAGGCAGGAGGGCAGCACCGGCTACGTAACCTGACAACTTCAGGAAGTCTCTTCTGCTGATACCTTCGTTTATTTTCATAGGGCTATTATATCCAGAGCGCAACAGCACGCCAAACTCTGTAGATACACCGATTAGTAATCACCGGACTTGCGAGAGTTCTCGCGCGCGATGTCACGTTCCTTGATGGAATCGCGCTTGTCGTATTGCTTTTTACCCTTGGCAATGCCAATTTCCAACTTGGCTCTTCCAGCTTTCAGGTAGACTTTCATCGGGACAATCGTCATGCCCTTGATCCGGACTGCGTCCCACAGGGTCTTAATTTCCCGCTTGTGCAGCAGTAATTTTCTTTCTCGCGCAGGATCGTGCTGGGTGGCACTGGCGTGTTCATAAGGTGCCACGTGCGCTCCAACCAGCCAGGCCTGCTTCCCATCGGTTCGCACATACGCTTCCTGGAGGCTGATCTGCCCCAATCGAATGGATTTTATCTCAGTTCCCTTTAACGCCAAACCAGCCTCAAAGGTCTCCTGAATAAAGTATTCAAAGCGAGCTTTCTTATTAGTTGCTACAACCTTAACATCCATAAAGGTTCATTTTAACATAACTGACGCTGATATACCCACAAAATAAAAATTGTCGAGGCTTTAGAGAATACTCCCCTGCCAACTATATTCGTTTAAAAGTATTTTACCTTTTCCAAAAGTTATGGTATTCTAAGGGATTGAAAAACGTTTCTGCTTATGCAGTTCTGGGGTATGAATGGATATAAAACAACTATTTTCAATCTTCAAACGCTGGCTTTGGCTGGTGGTTTTAGGAGCTATTATTGGCGGGTCGCTTGGCTATTACCTGAGCAGCCGCCAAACTCCGATTTACCAGGCTCAAGCCAGGTTTGTGATTCTGCCAGCAGCCCAAACAACCTATGATTACTATTCTTATTTAAATAATCTGGACATCATCAGCACCTATACGCAGCTGCTGACCACTGAAGACTTGCTCTATGAAGCTTCCAACCGTCTCGGCTTCCCGGTCATGAAAGGCCAGGCTACCGCCGCACAGGTAGCTGAAACCAAGTTTGTGGTTTTGACTGTCAAAGACACAGACCCTTACAAGGCAGCAGTGATTGCCAATGGCTTGGTGGATATCCTGATCGATCAAAATGTTAAGCTGCAAACAGTGCAGTTTGAATCGGCTGAGCGCAACCTGCAAGCCCGGGTGGATCAGGCTGAAGAGCAGATCGCCGCACTCGAAGGTCAGATTACATCCCTATCGACTGAAATCCTGCAAAAGCAAATTGAGAACGTCCAGGCTCAGATGACAGATGTCCAGTCGCAAATTAACGCGATAAAACTCGACATGTCAGAAATTGACCCTTTCTCCGAATCTGAAGTCGATCGCGCCCGTCTTGCCAATGATCAGGCAAAAATTGACGAGCTCAGCCCCATCCTCTCCCTTTACCAGGAAATCTATACCCAACTTGTTGTGCTTGGTAGAACTTCCGATAGTGGCGAAACCAGCTCGGTCGATCTTGATCGCCTCAAAACAACTCTCAACCTTTACCAGCAAATTTATATCAGCAGTATCAACAGTCTCGAAACCCTGCGGCTTTCAAAAGCACAATCGACACCAACAGTCATGCAGGTGGAGACGGCTAACAAACCCACCACCCCGATATCACCCAAACCGATTCAGAGTGCTTTGCTTGCCGCCGCGATTGGTCTGTTCGTGACTGCCGGGTTTGCTTTTCTGGTAGAGTTTCTGGATGATACCCTCAAAACCCCGGATGACATCAAAGATCTTCTTGACACACCGGTAATTGGATTCATTGGAGAACTTAAGAATAGCCCAAAACAAGGCGAGGATTCGCTTGGTGTTTTCGTGGCAAAGAACCCGCGTTCACCTGTCGCAGAAGCTTTTCGGTCTTTGCGCACCAACCTGGAATATTCATCGGTGGATAACCCTGCCAGAATCATACTGGTAACTAGCTCAGGGGAGTCGGAGGGCAAATCCACAGTTGCAGCAAACCTCGCCATCGTCGAAGCACAGAGCGGGAAGAATGTAATTATTATTGATGCGGATATGCGCCGTCCAAAGGTGCATGTGCAATTTAACAAATCAAATCGAAGGGGACTCAGCGACGTCGTCACTGGCAAACTTCGCATCGATGACGTGGTAAAGACTTATGACCAGGTTGAAAACCTTTCCATCATCACCTGCGGAACCATCCCCCCCAACCCTTCGGAACTCTTGGGTAGTGAGAGAATGTCCCAAACCCTCAAGGATCTTAAAGAGCGTTTTGATTTAGTGATCATTGACACCCCACCCATGATCGTGTCCGACGCTCAGATCCTCTCAAGAAAAGTGGACGGTGTTATCTTTGTGGTTATCCCCGGTCAAACCCGAGCGATCGCCGCACTGCGCCCGATGGAAGAACTTCGCCGCATAGGTTCCAACGTTCTGGGAGTTGTCGCCAATAAAATCCCCAGAAATCGTGACTACTATTATGGTGGATACAACTACTACTCACCCTACAGTAATCACTACACCTACCATAGTGAACCCATTATTCCAAACCCAGAAAACGAATCGGATGAACAGACAGGGTCAACGCTGGTTTCTCTCTTCACCAAAAACCGTACTAAGGATTAAAGTCTCAGTCATCTCCTGAGAAATTTTAGGCGAGGTTAGTTTGCCAAAAATCGCTTTTGTATGTACCAGGAACCGATTTCGCTCTCCTCTGGCGGCAGCCATACTTAAGCGCGAATTGGCTGTGCGAGAGCTGCCCGGGGAATGGACCGTGGAAAGTGCCGGTTCCTGGGTACACGACCTAATTCCCCCCACTACCGAAGCGTTCATCGAAGCCGAAAAACGCGGTCTTGATATCTCTTCTCACATCACGCAGGGGATTGAAGCCCTTGATCTTGACTCTATTGATCTCTTGTTAGTGATGGAACAGGGTCAAAAAGAATCGATCCTGTTAGACTTTCCAAAGTTACACGATAGAATTTTTCTCCTCAGCGAACTTTCAGGTCCAGCCTTCAGCATCCCCGACCCGTACGTTACGAAAGAACCCGCCGACGTCATCGCTCAGGAAATCGAGACATTGATTGTAAGCACTGTCGACCAAATTATAGCCTTGGCACAAAGAAATAACCACAAATAGCAACCAATCTAGAATAGCATAAACAAAGGGATTGGTCTTTGAATAATGACCAATCCCTTTTCTATATCGAAATAGTGGTTACTTAAGGATTATTGGTAAGAAAATGTAATAAACCTCAGGAGGCTCATTCTTGTTTACGGTAAATGTGGCAGCGTCTTCATCCCATAATCCACCCGGATCCATCGCGCGGAAGGTGATGGTTTCTGAGCCGAACCAATCCACCGGCGCACTGATAGTGGCTACGCGGTCAACAATGCTGATAGTCGGTTCTGTGTTGCCAGAGTAAGACCAGGTGAGCTCAGAATCGAGATTGTCAACATCAGACACATAGTCATCCAGGTTGATGGTTGTAAAGCTTTCCCCTTCCAGGATCGTCTTGTCCGGAGTATCTGCAACTACCGGAGCATCATTTATCGGATGAACTGTAATCGTAACCCTGGCCCGGTTGGTGACTATTCCACCAATATCAGCTTTATAAGTGAAATAATCCGTGCCAAAGAAATTATCATTGGGCTCATAAATAAAAGAGCCATCCGCATTTAAAATCAGATTGCCGTGAGATGGATTGGCAACAAGAACCACCGTCATCGGATTGGGACTTTCAGCCGTGTCATTCGCCAGCACGCCTGAGGCAACAATCGTCAGGATCTAATTCTCATCAGTTTCATATTCATCATCCACAGCCCTACTTAGCCTTGCCATTATCAGGGCTGGATCCCCAAACAGCAGGTAAGTATTCTTCCGAAATCTTTACCACGCGGTGAACCAGCACCCTGCCATTTTCAGGGTGAATAAAAGCGACAATATCTCCTGTTCGCGTTGATCCATTCGCTACTGGAGCGACATAGATCTTATCCCCGGATTGGACAAAAGGTGCCATACTTCTACCCGGCGCGTTGAAGCAAATCGCATTCCCGTCCGCGGTAGCAGCACGGATCAAGTTCGCCAATTCTTCAGAATCTACAGCCCATTCAGTAACCTGGTCTGCGACATTCATCCGCATCCAACCGCTTAATCCTGTGGAATCTCCCGGCATGGATTGGGCTGAACTGCCATCCCCCGATTACCGCAGAAACCGAAACGGTTCTCCCTCGACCCCACAAAGGTATCCGCGGAATTCATCCGCCACCAGAAAGTGCCTGTGGTTGAAGTGGTTTCCCACTCCCCCGCCACCTGGGTGCCTGGCATGGTAATATCGCCATCGAAGGTATAGTCTATGCCGTCGATTTTGGCTGATCCGGTCACCCTCGTCCCGCTGACCTGAATAGTCAATTCCGCGGGTATGTAACCGCCGTTGACCATCTGGTACCAGATCTTCCAGACTCCTTCCCAAACAGGGTTGCCGAGGGTTGGAGTTGGTGTTTGGACCGGGTTTCCCGTCCTTGAGGGCGTGGGGGTGAGGCTGGCAGCTTCAGTGCTTACAGGATAACCAGTCACCTGCGGATTTGACTCTGTGGAAGTGGGAGTGAGCGTGCCCTCTGGTGTGTTAGTCGGGATGACTTGGGAAGCTTGTGGCGATGGTTGAGGATCCTCACTGGGCGGCGGGGTGACCTCCACGAAATCAGGAACAGGCTGGCTGACCGGTTTTTGTAAGGTCGCGACCACGTCCCCCTGAAAGTGCTCCACATCCGGCTGTCTTCTTTGACCGCACCCGGAAAGCAGGACGAGCAGTAACAGGAACAATAAAATTTTCCGGTTCATTATGTCGGATTTTATCATGGTTGGGAGGACCAATTTCGCAAGTGTTATATGGTTAGAAAACCTGGCCTCGTTGAGACAAAGCTCTTACCGCAGGGTTTCAACTACACTCTCGATCACCCAATCTTGCTGCTCGTCCGTCATCCTCGGGAAGAGCGTAAAATCCGCACATTTTCAGCCAGGCCATCATCATTGGCAATCAACAGTTTCCCCCGTTTTTCGGACAAGTTACTATTGAGAGTATGGTTTTACTCCATCTCCTCGGACAACCAGGCTCTTAACTTCACCCTGTTCACTTCCTGACCAACCGAATCCGACCAGTTTGACGAGTGGAGTTCCGGATGCCATATGCGCTGACCATAGCCCCGGAAAAGATCCCTGAACCTCAAAAAGTAACCTTTGAGGATTTCAGGGGAATCCGGTCGCAGGTTGTAGAGCCGCGCGATCACCCTTTTGGGCAGAAAAACCCGACTAAACCCAATTTTAAGTTTAGAAAAGAAACTACTGGCTTCTGAAAATTCAGCCAGATCAGGCGTAAGACCAGCCCGGGTGGAATTGGCGTCGACGATTTGAGTTCTGGCCTGCTCAAAGGCCCAGGACTCATCCCCAGCAGGCTGCAGCGCTTTCATCACTTCATCGGGGATGCTAACTGCTGAAAACTCCCGCACCAGGCTGAAAGTCAGCCAAACCACACGCTGACACTGCCAGCTGCTGACTATCAACAAAAAACGCTCCCAATCGAACTGACTCTGAAAATGCCAGAGCACATCAACCACATCCAACAAACCCTTCAAGCCCAGTGAGAGGCGATGCTGATAGGTGAAATGCAGGCAAAGGTGGGCTGCAAAGTCCTCCGGGGATAAGACAAGCACATCCACACCGGCAACTTTTTCTGGCACGGCTCGGCGCCAGAGTTCCGTTGCTTCGATGCTGAAAGGTTCATCTTCCTCCAGGAGTGTCCAATGGATCTCCAGCGGCAAACCCTCAGCGTTAAACATGGGCGGGACGTGCTTGATGTCAATATTCTGATCGGCGGGATCAAAATAGGTGCTGGGTTTGTAACCGCATGCCTGGGCACTGGCAATGGCTTTGGGCAGATCAGCTCTTTTCACCAGCAAGTCGATATCGCAAAAGTAGCGTTCCGCGATGCTGCGGTTGATGTTTTCTGCCAGGTAGATGCCTTTGAGGGCGATGGTGTCAATCTTGTTTGCCTTAAAGTCTTGGAGCAATTTTGTGGCACGGGTCAGGATGAGTGTGTTGCGCACAGCATTTTGGAAATATGCATTTTCAAGCCTGGTTTGCAGCTCTGCCGGAAAGGGCTCTGTTTTGGCAAAAGCTTTGACTGTCTGATAGAACCGTGAAGACACTCCATGCTGCAATGCCACCTCAGCCAGAGCGAACCAATCCTGCCTGTCCAACCTTTTTAGCTTATCCTGAAGTTCGCTGTTTGGGCTACAGGGATCCAAAATATTGGCAAGGGTCTTGAATGTATGCAGCCTTTCGTTCAATTATTCAACTCCTAAAGCAACGGCAGCAGCAAATATTAATCCTTGCCATTATATGCCGATTAAGCGACAGGCAGGCAAATGAAAGTGACTCTGCACAGAAACTGAGAAGCCACCCCGAGTTTGGTTTCGCCACATGGACCGCTGTGACTCAGGACTTATACCGATTTTTCGGCCAGGTTGAGCTGTTGCTGAGCGCAGAGTTGACGATAATAGGCATTTTCTGCCAGCAAAGTCTGGTGAGTTCCAATTGAAAGGACGCCCTGGTCATCCAGCAGCAGGATCCGGTCCGCATCCTGAATTGTGACCAGGCGGTGGGCAATGATGAAGAGGGTTTTATCCTTGACATAAGGGGGTATAGCGTCAAAGATGGAACGCTCGATGATGCTGTCCAACGCGGCAGTGGGTTCATCGAGGATGAAGACATCCGGGTCTTTAACCAGAGCCCTGGCAATTGACAAGCGCTGTTTTTGGCCTTCAGAGAGGTTTACTGCCCGCTCGTCAATCCGGGAGTCGTAGCCTTCAGGGAGACTGATAATGAAATCGTGAATGCCCGCGGTTCGGGCTGCGTTTTCGACAGCCTCCTGGCTGGCACTGGCGTTTCCGTAGCGCAGATTTTCATTGAAGGTGCCGGAAAGCAGCAAGCTGCTCTGTGACACATAGCCAATGCGCCGGCGTAAGGAGAGCAGATTGTATTCTGAAACTGGCATACCATCAAAGAGAATTTCACCCTCTGTTGGCTTGTAGAAACACAGAATCAGGCTGACAAGCGTTGTCTTGCCGACCCCACTGGGGCCAACAACTGCCACCCGTTCGCCAGGCTTGACCTTGAAAGAGAGCGCTTTCAGGACCTGCTGGTCGCCAGCGTATGAAAAAGACACGTCTTTGAATTCGACGCTTCCATCCAGATGGTCAATCACCTTTCCGGTGTCCAGGTTTTCCTCAGGGACAATGTCGAATAAATTCATGACCCGCTCCAGGGATGCCAGCGCGTTTTGCAAGGTGAGGTTGGCATTGGCAAAATACATCGCGGGATTGAAAACATAGCCCAAATAAGCCTGGAAGGCGAACAGGGAGCCTAAAGTCCATTCCCCCTGGATGGCAAGATAAGCGCCAACAAGCAGCACGACGCCGCGGGCTAAGTCCGGGGCAAGATTGATCAAAACATCGGTCAGAGAGCCGACCACGTTTTGTTCCAAGGATATTTGCCGTTGATCTTCGAAAGCGTGCATAACGCGTTCGCTTTCGCGCTGTTCAGTTGAAAAAGCTTTGATCAATGGAAGTGAAGTAATTGTTTCCTGTAAACGTTTGTTGATGCCGGCATGCGTTTCCATGCCGTGATGGCTGAGGATGCGCATGCGCTTCGAAAAATAGCGCACACTAAACAGCATAGCAGGCAATGCCAGGAGCGAAACCAGCGCCAAACGCCATTCCAGGTAAAACAAAAATCCCAGCCCGCCCAGGAAACGGATGAGATTTGTGAACAAGTAAACTAGGGTGCCAGAGAAAAACCAGCGCAAACCGCCGACGTCTGAAGAAACGCGTGAGATCAGATAGCCCACTTCATTCTGGTCGAAAAATGCCTTGGGAAGATGCAGGGTATGTTCGAGTAGTGCCTCCTGAATTTTCAGGATCACCGATTGCTCAAAGTCCAGCAGATAATATTTCTGCAACAAGCCAGCGCCTACGTCCAACAGCTTGATTCCGATAACCAGCAATAAAGCCCAGGGCAGCAGGTCCAAGCGGCGGGCCAGAATAACGTCATCCACCAGAAAACGATAAACCAGCGGCTGGGGAAATGCCAGGAGGCTAGTAAAAATGATCAACAGGCCGCCAATGAGACCGGACTTCCAGTACGCGCGCATGAATGGCAAGAGGCGCTTCAACACTTCTTTGGCGTCTTGCGGCTTATTCACAGTTCCAATTTGATCCTGCGGTAAATCGCGCTTTAATCCGTTTTTTAGATGATTGAACCAGGTTGACTTCATTATTTGCGATCCGAGGTCTGAAATGACGCTTGCTGCCCGGTTTTGGGTTTTTGGATCACCAGGTCATAAGGATGATGACAGGTAAATCGCTGGAATCTTTCGTCCCAAACGGCGACGGTCTTGTTGCGGTGAATACACTTGATTATAAAACCTTGACCAGCCTGTAATTTTACCTGATGAATTTTGGGATGCCAGAAGAGACGGGGAAGCCCAGAAGCTTTAAGTATCTTGTATAGAGGTGATAAACAGGGGGCGAGAACTGAGCGTACCTTTTGCCAAAGCCCGAAGAGCCTGATTCTCATCAAGCTAGCCCTGCCGCCTCTGACAGGGAGTAGTGAACCTTCTTTTCCAACCCAGGCAATGACGCCTCTGACCAAGTCCGGGCTGATAGGGTGCGCGTCCATTTCAGGATTGTTGTCACCTTTGGTATAGATCTGATCTCCCACAATATCCACCACCCGATGAACGATGGTGGTTTTAATAATTGGGTCAAAAAAAACAATCACATCACCTACTTTTAAGTTTTCAGATTTGGGACGTGTGTATAGAAGCTGACCAGATCTAAAAGTTGGATACATGCTGGCACCAGTGTAGCGAAAAGGAAGATTTTCCTCTAACTGGGACAGAATTCGATCTTCAGACAACTGAGAATTCTTCATCAATTAACTTCCAGAACTCAGCTGATTTTGTAAAACGGAGTTCGTAACCAGGAATAGCACGGGCAAGTTGAGCCACTTTCTGGAAAACGTCTTTGATTCGTGCATGCGTGTGCTGCTTTCCAATCACGGTCAGGGTCTGTTCAAAAATTATTTGGGCGGTTTTGCTGGTTGACAAAGCCTCCAGGTCGTTACTATTAGCCTTGGTCAGGCTGAAGAATGCTTTGATCGGTACATGACCGCGCTTAAAACTGTAGCCCCAGGCATCCGCAAAATATCTGCCGTCTGAAGAAAGATAGATCAAAACCTGATCTTCGTCCAGCACCTCATCTCCCAATTCAGCACTAAGCCGGGAGATGGTAGTCTTGCCAGCCCCGGATGGCCCGCTAAAGAGGTAAAGTCCGCCTTTGTGGATGACGCCGCTGCAGTGTAAAGGGAGATAACCCTCTTCCAACTTCCAATGTGTTAAGAGGAAAAGGATTTCATTAACTGGCAACTTCACTCGGTCAAATTTTTGCAACATTATAAAAAAAATATTTTTATCAGGGTCAGTTCTCAATTGGTAGATGAAGCCACCTGTGAGGTCGGCTTGTCGATTGACTGCTTCACCAAACATGTTTACTTTTGTGATGCCCTCCTGGATAAGGTCGGGGGCTGTTAGAGCCTGACCCCAATATTCATTCCAAAGCTGATGTAATTTGTTAATGGCGATCTGACTTTCGTCAGAAAGATCGCCATAGAAATTTTTGTGTGGGACCCCACCGATCAGTAACACCTCGTAGGGACATGCGGCAATTTTTTGTTGAATTGGTTGAGGAAAACCTTGATGTTTAATCGCAATTTTTAGAAGCAAGTCCCTCTGATCAATTGCAAGTTGGCTAAAACCTTTGATAATCATGATTGATTTAGATGAAAGTTAAAAAAATTATCGCCGGAGGCGATAAAAAAAGAACCACCGATAAGTAAAAATTGGGTGAAATTCGACTGAAAATTTATCGTCAAATTTTGAAAGTGGCGCTCCATTAGACAAGTTCTACTTGCAGACAACTGATTAGGTTAAATCACTTCAGCAAATAGCATGCAGGGTTAAAGACTTTGTGATTACTAATTAGTATTCCCTCCAGTATTACAGTTTGTAGAAGCAACTGTACCTTGGTTGCAATCACCTCCTGCCGTCGAACCAGTTATGCATTGATCACCGCCTGCTACAGACCCAAAAGGTCTACAATGATCACCTGAACCGCTTGCGGTGATTCCAGCATTACAATCACCTTCCGCTGTTGGCAAAACATCCCCAAGGTCCCTGATGGTTGGTTTTTCATATTTCTGTTTCATAAAGAAAACCTCCTCTCTACCAATAAGTATTCTAAACACAAACAAAGTATCTGTCAAGTCGAGGTTAACAGTCGATAAACATCTTAACTCAGGGTTAATCATTACCTCAGACCAACCTGCTTACTGGAAATAAACCTTCGTCATAGGCTTGCTTGCAAAACCAAAAAGGCGCCGTCAGACGCTTTGTCTGGTAATAGTTGTCCGCAATGCAGGAACCCAAACACTGCCATTTGAACAGGCATTTACCGCAGGGATCTTCCAGCTTAGAAGGGATATCGCGTCGGATCTGGTTGATGACCGCATTATCGCGCCACACATCCAACACACGGTCAACACCTAATTGTCCATAGGTCAGTTCGGGGACCGAGACGCCCATGCCGCACATCGCCAGGCTCCCATCAGCCAGCACCCCAAGGATACGATGAATACCGCAAGAACTCGCACCAAATTTCAGCAGACGAGCAATGCTTTGAAAAACCACCGACCAACTATAGTAAAGCTGGATTGAAACACGTTTCTGCAGGTCACCTTCCACCCACTTGCCAAGCTCTACCAAACGATGAATATCCAACAATTCACCGCGCTTTTGCATTTTTTCAGCGCGCCCGCTGGGTTGGATCAGATTGAATTTAACCGACCCCGCTTCCCAAGCCTGCGCAAGCATAACCAGGTCTTCAATTTCAGCAACGTTTCCCTCATGCAGGCTCATAATGATCTGGGGGTGAAAGCCCTGTTCAACCAGCATGCGAATACCGGCAACTGATTTTTCGTAAGCACCTCGCACACCCCGGAAGCGGTCATGGGTTTCAGCTTTGGCACCATCCATGCTGACTGAAACAAAATATACACTGCTGTTTTCCTTCATGAATTTAACAATCTCTGGTGTCAGTAAGGTGCCATTCGTTTCAAGGGTAACTGAGATATTTTTTTCTTTTAAGTGTGCCAGCATTGGCAAAAAATCAGGATGCAGCAGGGGTTCGCCACCAGTTAATTTTACGGTGCTTAAACCCAAGGGGATGCCTTCTTCAATCGATAATTTGAAGAGCTCGAAATCCAGGTGTCCACCGGTTGTGCCGTCCTTTTGATAATCAGGGGCTAACCAGCAGTGCTTACAACGAAGGCTGCACCCCGCAGTCAGGTAATAATAATATTGATTCAGGGGTGGGATTCCTTGGGGGAGGTTGACTTGTTCGGTCATGTTAATTTTCTATCCTTATCCGGTGAATAGGTTTCTTCACCGATTAATATGCGATAACAGTCCATTGGGTTACGCTGGTTAATATCACCATTGAGGAATAAGGCTCCTCCGGGGCAGCCCCCAGTGCAGTAGCCTTTATAGGAGCAATCTTTACATGGATCGATCGTATCCAGAGAAATCTTTCGGCGCTCGCGCATC
>DAOOPV010000038.1:0-22206 GCA_035388405.1 Anaerolineaceae bacterium | reverse complement strand
CGCCAGCTATATCGCAAAGTCAGCCCAAGAGAATGGTTGATTTCTTCAAAGATTAGCGTGGTTCCAGGGATATTCTTATACAGATTGCGTTCAACGTGGTATTGTCCTTCCTGCCGGATCGAAAATGGTTCCCAAAGCCAGGTTTGGTCAGCCCGTGTAACGCGCATGATCGTTTTTACGCCGGTGTTTTCGAAATTTTCGGTGACTTTATCTTCGGTGTAGTACGGAAACAAGGCATGTTCAGCGTTGATTCTTCCAGCGCTAAGCCCACCAGTTGAGGAAATAAATAACCAGTGATCAGCCCCACTCACAATGCTCATGAAAAATGGCGGCATGGCGTCATAATGCTCGATTTTATAAAAGGTTTCGCCGAGCAAGTTAACAAAACCCCCGGTGGCTTCCGCCGGCGGGGGTGTGAGCAAAGTACGTCCTGTGTAAGTCGGTACGCATTTAGTTTGCATGTGATCCATTCTCCGTTACAGAAGATTTTCAGAACTTAATCCACTGACAAACCAATTCGTTTTATGACATCCCTGTACCATTGAGCACTGTCTTTGATGGTGCGTTTTTGGGTTTTGTAATCAACGTGGATCATCCCAAAGCGCTGCGAATATCCCCTCGCCCACTCAAAGTTATCCATCAACGACCAAACCAAATAGCCATTAACCGGGATGCCCGCCTGGATCGCCAGCCAGATTTGGTAGATATGGGTCTGCAGGTAATCGATGCGTCTCTGGTCGTGGACTCTTCCATTCTCATCAGGACCGTCTGCATAGCTGGCGCCGTTTTCGGTCACCATCAGCTGCCTGGGCTGATAATCCCGGTTCACACGTTCAAGGATTTCAAACAGACCCTGCGGATAGAGCTCCCATCCCATGTCAGTCTTGGGCACATCCCGGTTCTCGCTATGAACGCCCTCACTCTTCGATGAAACAAACATCCGGGTGTAGTAATTGATCCCCAAAAGGTCAGTTTCCTGCGCGATCAGATCCATGTCACCGGGCTTGATGAAATCAGGCTCGGTTGACTTGAGCATTCCCATGCGAACATAATCCTCGAGCATATCCTTGGGATACCCTCGCCCATAGCTAGGATCAGCGAACCAGCGAATGAGTTCCCCATCCATAAAACGGACCCTGTCCTCGCTGATCGGAGCATCCGGATCGTTGTGGATCGGGCTCATGTTCAGCACGATCCCAATCTGCGCGTTGTGGACGGCTTTGCGTAGTTCCTTGACTGCCACGCCATGCGCTAGCAGAACATGGTGCGCCGCCAGGATGCCCTTGGAACGATCTTTCAATCCTGGAGCCTGTTCGCCGATCGTATAGCTCAGATGGCTCGCACACCAGGGCTCGTTGATGGTAAACCACATTTTCACCCTGTCCCCGAAATGGCGTGCTGCCAGGCCTGAGTACTCGGCAAAGGCATCCACGGTCGAACGGTTCAGCCAGGCTCCTTCCAGGGCGGTCGGCAGATCCCAATGGTAAAGCGTCGCCAAAGGTTGAATACCTGCCTCAAGTAGACCGTCAATCAGTCGGTTGTAAAAATCCAAACCAGGCTGATTGATCTTCCCGCGTCCTTCAGGTAAAATCCGCGGCCAGGCAATCGAAAAGCGGTAGGATTTGAAGCCCAAGGACTTCATCAGTTGGATGTCTTCCTGCCAGCGGTGATAATGATCGCAAGCCACATCTCCGTTATCATTGTTGTGGATTTTCCCGGGAGTATGAGAAAACACATCCCAGATAGACTCTCCCCTGCCGTCCTCGTTTACCGCGCCTTCGATTTGGTAAGCACAGGTGGCAGTCCCCCACAGGAAGTTATCCGGAAATTTTAACAATGATGTCATGACGTTTATCCTTTGCTGATCAGTTAAGTTGCGTAAAAGTATTTTTCAATAGCGGATAGAGTTCCCGGTAGACCTGATAGGCGTGCCGGTACACCTCAAATGTGTCTGGGTTGGGATCGGTTTTTCCGGTAATCTCTATCGTTTCGTGGCAAGCGGTTACCACGTCCGGCCATGCGCCTTGCCCCACCCCAGCCAGTAGCGCGGCACCGAAAGCCCCTCCTTCAGCAGTATTGACGCTGACGAGTTCGCTTTCGAGCACATCTGCCAGGATCTGCCGCCAAAGAGCGCCCTTCGTTCCCCCACCCGAGGCACGCACCTGGTTGACATTCTCCAGACCGGCATCCCGGATCAGGTTGAAGCTGTCCTTCAAGCCAAAAGCTACGCCTTCCAGCACAGCGCGGGTCATATGCCCACGGGTGTGGCGCAGGGTGAGGCCAATAAAAGCGCCCCGGGCAAGTGGGTCCGGGTGGGGAGTGCGTTCGCCGCTCAGATAAGGCAGGAACAGCAATCCTTCGCTGCCCGCAGGCACCGATTCCGCCTCGTGGAGCAGATCGTCAAAACTGACCCCGATTGCCAGGGTGTCGCGATACCACTGCAAACTGCCGGCCGCGGAGAGCATGACCCCCATAAAGTGCCACCTGCCCGGAACGGCGTGGCAAAAGGCATGCAGCCGCCCTTCAGGCTCAACCAAAGGCGCAGGTGTGGTGGCAAAGATCACGCCGCTTGTCCCAACAGTCAGGCCGATAATGCCCGGCTCGACAGCCCCAACTCCCACCGCGCCAGCCGCCTGGTCACCACCGCCAGCAACCACGGGCACACCCGTTGGTAAGCCGGTCAGCCCGGCTGCAGACTCGCTGATATGCCCGGTAATTTCCGGACCTTCGTAAGTCGGGGGCATCCATTCGCGCGGGATATTCAAGGTTGCAAGCAGCTCTTCAGACCAATCCCGTGCTTTCAGATCGAACAGCACCGTGCCTGAGCCATCTGCCTTGTCCATCGCAAATTCGCCCGTCAGCTTGTAACGAATGTAATCTTTGGGTAAAAGGACATGCCGAACCCGGGAGTAGATTTCGGGCTCATTTTCAGCGACCCAGAGGATCTTCGGCGCGGTGAAACCTGTCAGCGCAACATTTCCGCTGATCTGGATAAATCTCTCTTTGCCAACCCGCTGGTGGATCTCGTCGCACTGCGCCTGGCAGCGCTGGTCGTTCCAAAGAATCGCAGGACGCAGCACCTCCCCCGCTTCGTCCAGCAGCACGAGACCATGCATCTGCCCGGTCAGACCGATCGCTTCAATTTCACTGGGTGCAATTCCCGTTTGATTGATAACGCTGCGAATGCTCTGAACAACCGCCTGCCACCACTGTGCAGGATCCTGTTCGGACCACAAAGGCTTGGGGGAAGAAAGGCTATGCGCAGAAGACGCAGTGCCTAAAACCTTGCCGCTTCGGTCGATCAACAGCGCTTTGCTGCTGGTGGTGGAAACATCAAGCCCCAAAAAGTACGCCATGGTCAACCCTCCTATGGTGTAACAGTAACCGGGCAATCCAGCACACGGTCTTTTACAATTTGTTTGGTTTCACCACTTACTTCGAACGCAGTTTGCAGGCGGATATCCTCAGAGGAACTGCCAACCAGAACTTTCACCGTCCCCGGTTCAAGAACCAACTTCAGCCCTTCGCCGTAGTACGCCAACATGTTGACGGGCAGATCAAAACGGATGTGTTTCTTTTCACCCGGCAGCAAATGCAAGCGCGCAAATCCGCGCAATTCTTTTACCGGTCGCGGAAACTCCGCATACTCATCCCTGGTGTAAAGCTGCACAACCTCATCGCCAGCAACGCTCCCAATGTTTTTCACATCAAATGAGATCTGTAATGTTTCATCCAGACCCGCCAGCTCTTTGTCGAGCTTCAGATTGCAATATTTAAACTGGGTGTAGCTTAAGCCGTGCCCAAAAGGAAACAACGGTTTGACGGTTTCATTGACATAATCGCCGTAAATGTTGGAGCGCATGCCTGAAGGCTTATAGTTGTAGAATATCGGCACCTGTCCGACTGAACGCGCGATTGAAACCGGCAGTTTGCCGCCGGGATTGAGTTGCCCCAGGAGCGCGCTGGCGATGGCGCCCGCGCCTTCCTCGCCCGGAACCCAAGCCTCAAGTACCGCGTTGGCAGCCTCAACAAAGCCCGGGATCGAGAGCGGTCGTCCATTGATCAACACCAGCACGACCGGCTTGCCTGTCTCTAAGATTGCCTGCAGCAGTTCAGCCTGTACGCCAGGCAGTCCCAGGTCAGTTGAGTCCCGGAATTCGCCCGTTGTGCAGTCAAAAGCCAGGCCGGACTTATGCCCGAACACGACCACTGCCACATCTGCGGACTTTGCGAGATCAACAGCCTCAGCAAAGCCCGACTGATCGTTTCCTGAAACCTCGCAACCCTTGGCGTAACCCACTTCCATGGTTGCAGGAAGCGCCTTATTTAGACTTTCCAGGACAGTTGGGATCTCTACCGGCATCTTTTCCATGTCCGCCTGGGTCAAGCCCTCGTAACCCGACCCGCTTGGCGGATCCTGGCACAGGAGCTCGCGCATGGAAGGATAAGAATAATCACCCACCATACACCGCCATGTATCCGCGTTGGGTCCAATCAGCGCAATCTTCTTTACTGATGGCTTAATTGGTAAAATTCCATCGTTCTTGAGCAACACCAAGCTTTGTTCTGCAATCTCCTTTGCAAGTTCCCGATTAGCCGGCGTTTCAAACTCTGCCAGCACGCCGCCTTCATCCACATACGGGTTTTCAAATAACCCTAATTCGAATTTTTTAGTCAGATGGCGCGCGACAGATAAATCGATCGTTTCGAGCGAGATCTCGCCCGCTTCCAAGGCTTCCTGCAACCCAGGCATGTAGCAATCAAAGGTAGGCAGCTCCACATCAATCCCCGCGATAAGTGCCCTGATGGCAGCATCTTTGCGAGTTGGGGAGGATTTGTGATAATTGTGGATCATCACCACAGCTTCATAGTCAGAGACAACCACACCGTCAAAGCCGAGCGTGTCCCGCAGCAGGTCAGTCAGAATGCGTTTCGAGGCAGCCACGAGCTCACCGTCCAACTCCGGATAGGCATTCATCATCGACATCAAACCCGCGTCGCGGATCGCTGCCTGGAAAGGAGCCATGTAGACATCCCAAAGGTCTCGCTCGCCCAGGTGCACAGGACCGCAATTCAAGCCACCTTGCGAAAAAGCGTGCCCGATGAAATGCTTCCCAGTCGCCATGACAGCCCCCGCTGGATCTTCTCCCTGCAGACCCTGGATGTATGCCTTGCCAAACTGGCTCACCAGCAAAGGATCCTCGCCAAAGGTCTCCTCGATCCGTCCCCAACGCGGATCGCGACCGACGTCCAACACTGGCGCCAGCCCCTGGCGCGCGCCAATGGCGAGCATCTGCTTGCGGATCTGTTCCGTCATTTCCCGGGCAAGTTCTGGTTGGAAGGTACCCGCCAGGCCAATCATCTGTGGGTAAACTGTGCTGCCCAACGCCGTGAGACCAGAACAGCACTCTTCATGGTTGATGGTTGGAATCCCCAAACGTGTCTCTTCCACGAGGAACTTTTGGATCCGATTATAGGTTTTGGCAGTCTCCACAGGCGACAAATTGCCTGCGCCTGCAATGCGCGTGATCTGCCCCACCCCATCTTTCAGCTTTGCCTTTACTTTCTCCTGGTCTAATTGCCCTTTTGTTTGTAGTTCGTAGAACCAGTATCCACCAAGTTGGCGGATCTTTTCCTGGAGGGTCATCTGCGCCAATAAATCTCTGACACGCTGTTTGATGTGAGTGGGGGTTGGGATCATGGTTGTCTCTTTCGATATTATTAGTTAGCTAGAATCTACTAACGCATGCCGAGCAGCAGATCGATGGTTAATTGATCAAGCCGCTCATATTTAAGCCCGCGCGCTGCAATCGCTGTCCGGTCAAATGCGTGTGCCTTGATTGCTTCTGCTTTCTCGGGTGAGTACTTGCCGAATAACGCGGCAAGCGCCGGATCTTCAGCGTTGATCTCAGCCAAAATCGCCTGGATCTCCGGATCGGCATTGAACTGGGCAGCCTTTTCCTTCAGCATCAAGTAGGTGCGCATGCAGCCGCGAGCGAAGTCTTTCACGCCCTCGTAATCTTCCGTGCGGTAAGCGTGGGCATCATAGTGTTTTGAACCGTCGTAACCGACATCCTCAAGGAACTTCACCAGGTAGAAGGCTGCCTTGATGTCTCGCGATCCAAAGCGCAGATCCTGGTCGTAACGTCCGGGATATTGATCATTCAGGTCAATGTGGAAGAGTTTGCCAGCTTCCCAGGCCTGAGCCACGCCGTGCATGAAGTTGATGCCTGCCATGTGCTCGTGAGCGACTTCCGGATTAACGCCAACCATCTCTGGGTGATCGAGCGTGGCGATGAAACCAAGCATGTGACCAATGGTGGGGTTATAAATGTCACCGCGTGGTTCGTTTGGCTTGGCTTCAAGGGCAAATTTCAGACCGTAGCCTTTATCCAGGTTGTATTCACACAGGAAGTTCAGCGCTTCGCGGTTGCGTTTGATCGATTCGACCGCACTTTTGCTGCTATCGGTCTCTGTACCTTCACGTCCACCCCAAAAGACGTATATCTTCGCGCCAAATTCGACTCCCAGGTCGATGGCGCGCATAGTCTTCTGCAGAGCATAAGCACGCACCTTGGGATCGTTGCTGGTAAAAGCGCCGTCCTTGAAAACCGGATCACCAAACAAGTTGGTGGTCGCCATGGGCACTACCAGGCCGGTTTCATCCAATGCCTTGCGAAAATCGCGTTTGATCGCTGCTTCTTCCGCAGGGGTGGCATCGATCGGGATCAGGTCATTGTCGTGGAAATTGACGCCATAGGCGCCTACCTCGCCCAATAGATAGACCAATTCTGCCGGGGTTTTGGGAGCCCGAACTGGACCTCCGAATGGATCTCGTCCAGTCGATCCAACCGTCCACAATCCAAATGTAAATTTGTCTTCAGGTTTAGGAATAAATGTTTTCACCGCTCATCTCCTTGTTTTTTTTATTTTCAAGCATTGCCTTGACTATTTTTGTCACTTTTCTGCCAATTCCACCAAGACGCTCACCTCGCGGGTGCCCACTGGAGGAATTGGAATAATACAATCCTTAATCAGTTGTCCGTCCACGATAAGCCTGGTTTCATCCAGTCCGCTGCGTCTTTCAACTTTTATGTTATAGACCACTCCGCGAAAGATGCGCTTTGCCTCTAAGCCCATCCAGTCTCCTGGAATCACTGGGTTTACCGACAAACCGCTGTAGGTGGGCTTTATGCCGAGGATGTACTGGGTGATCGCTACGTAGTTCCAGCTGGCAGTACCCGTCAGCCAGGAATTTTTGGCTTCGCCATGCGTTGGCGCGTCCTTACCGGCGATTGTCTGGGCGTACACATAAGGCTCACAGCGGTGAACCTCGCTGATTGCCTCCCGTGCGGATGGATTGATGCGTTTATAGTAATCGAACGCCCGATCCCCCCTGCCGATGACGGTTTCCGCGATCATGATCCACGGGTTGGAGTGGCAAAAGACGCTCGCATTCTCTTTGTAGCCGGGTGGATAAGAAGAGATTTCGCCTAAACGAAGTTGATAATGGGTAAATGCGGGATTCAAGACCACAATTCCGTGTGGAGTCGCCAGTCTCTCTCTCACCGCGTCCAGCGCCTGACGGGCTTTGCCATCCTCCACCCCCAACCCAGCCATCACACACAGACCCTGGGGTTCAATGAAGATTTGACCTTCATCGTTGAGGCGCGAACCAAGCGGCTCTCCAAAGGCGTCATAAGCGCGCCTGAACCACTCTCCATCCCAACCAGCTTGCCAAACAGCCTGCTCCATTTCCTTAGCTTTTTCCGTAAAAAACTCGGGGGAATGAACATCAAATGCCCTGGCAACCGAGCTCGTCGCAAAAAACGATGCGAGTTGTGCCATTTCCTGGCAAGACAAGACGAATAAGCCGGCGATCATAACGCTTTCAGCCGTATTACCATCCCGGTTGGTGGTGGTCTGAAAAGACTGTCCGGGCGTGTCGGAGAAGCAGTTGAGATTGAGGCAGTCATTCCAATCCGCCCTGCCAATCAGTGGCAGCTGGTGTGGGCCGAGCCTATCAAGCGTATATTGAACAGCCCGCTGGAGATGCTCAAACAATGGCATCTCGGTACCTGGTTGGTTCTCGTAAGGTACCAGTTCACCGAGAATCGAGAGGTCGCCAGTTTCCCTGACATATGCCGCGGTAGCCAACACAAACCAGTGGGGATCGTCATTGAAGTCGGAGCCCACATCGTTGTTGCCTCGCTTGGTCAGCGGTTGGTATTGATGGAAAGCTCCCCCATTGGAAAGCTGGGTGGCTGCCAGGTCGATCAATCTTTCGCGCGCGCGCTCAGGCACGATGTGCACAAAGCCCATCAGGTCCTGCGTGGAATCGCGGAAGCCCATGCCGCGCCCGATGCCGCTTTCGAAGTAAGAAGCCGAGCGGCTCATGTTGAAGGTGATCATGCACTGGTATGCGTTCCAGATGTTCACCATGCGGTTGGTATCCGCATCCGGCGTTTGCACAGTGAACTTGCCTAACAGCCCTTCCCAGTAATTTCTTAATTCCTCGAAAGCAGCGTCCACCCGTGCAGGTGAAAGGAATTCCCGGATGATTGGCAAAACACTCTTTTTGTTGATCGTGTTTGAGCCCGCAGGATCAAATTTTTCGTTTTTTGGATTCTCATGATAACCCAACAAAAAGACCACTCGCTTGACCTCACCGGGCTTCAAGTCAAATTTCAGGTGATGCGAGCCGATCGGCTGCCAGCCATGCGCAATTGAATTGCCCGACTGACCATTCTCCACAACCAGGGGGTTATCCCAGCCCCGGTAAGGACCCAAAAACGCATTCCGCTGGGTGTCAAAACCAGCTAAGGATTCAGAACAGGCAAAGTAGGCAAAGTGATTTCGCCGCTCGCGGTATTCCGTCTTATGGAAGATCGTGCTTCGCAGAACATCGCCATGTTTGCTCTGCAGATCCGGCACTTCCACCTCGCCAGTATTGAAATTGCGTTGGAAATTGGTGGAGTCGTCCAAAGCGTCCCACAGGGCAAATTCAACTGCAGAAAACAGGTCAAGCCGGGCATCTGCTGCCCGTTCATTAACCAGGGTGACATCCCACACCTCAAGTTCTGAGTTAAGCGGAACAAAGTAGCGCGTATGGACGCTGATGCCATTCTTCTTGGAGCTGATGGCGGTATAGCCCATGCCATGGCGGCATTCGTAGCTATCCAAAGTTTTGCGCACCGGCATCCAGCTCGGGGACCAAACCTCGCCGCTATCCCCATCTCGCAGATAGATATACCGTCCGCCCATGTCCAGCGGAGCGTTGTTATAACGATAACGGGTCAGCCGCCTCAGGCGGGCATCCTTATAAAAAGAGTAACCCCCAGCCGTATTGGAAATAAGTCCAAAAAATGAGTCCGTGCCCAGGTAAGTGATCCAGGGCAAAGGGGTATCAGGGCGGGTAATAACATATTCCCTGGAATGATCATCAAAGTAGCCAAACCGCATGAACTATCCTCCACCTGGATCCTGTAACAACTCGGGGAACAACCACGCAAACCAAGCGAAGCCCTGATTTATAAACACTCAGGGCTTCTGCTCAATTCGCTGCATATACAATCCTTGGTTGATCTCATTCCTTAACAGCACCCATCGAAATCCCATTCACAATGTAGCGGGAGAACAGGAAGTAGATGATGATGATAGGAACAACCGAAGCTGCCAACCCAAGGTAGATAGCTCCGTATTCATGCCGATAAACGTCACCCCGAAGGGTTTGCACCAGCATTGGCAAGGTGTATTTATCGCGTGAAGTGATCAGGATAAAGGCGTTGAAGAAGTTGTTCCAGGCTGCCACAAAAGCGAAAATACCCATTGTGAACATGCCGGGTTTGGCAATTGGAAGCATTATGCGGTGGAAGATACCGAGTTCTGTAGCACCATCAATCCGACCAGCATCAATCAGATCCTGGATCATGATCGAGTCAAGATATTGCTTGGCAAAAAAGACCGAGCCTGCCGAGGCGATGCTTGGCAAGACCAGTGAGGCGTAGGAGTCCGTCAGCCCGAGTTTCGACATCCACTGGTAAAAACCGATGATGGTCAGCTGCATGGGGATCATGACCAGGACGATGATCATGTTGTACAAGGATTTCTTACCCTTGAAGTTATATCCAACGATCCCATAAGCCGTGAGCATGGCAAAGTAAACTGTGATCACCGTCGTCAGAATAGCGATGGTCACACTGTTTAAAAAGCCTCTGGGTAGATCCAGACCCTTGCTTAGTAGTATTTTATAGTTGGAAAACAGGTATTTACTTGGAAACAGGCTGATCCCCTGTTGGATTTCCACAGTCGATCTTGTGGCATTGACAATCAGCATCCAAACCGGGATGAGTGTGATGACTACCAGGACCACCAGGAAGAGGTAGACAAATATTCGGGATATTATGGTATTGGTTCGATAACTGGTTTTCATAGTCGACCCTCCTACCTTCCAGCCTTGGCTGGCTGATCATGTTTCTCACGTAACAGGAAGAATATCAGCAGTGCGACCACACTGGTCATCAGGAACACGACCAGACCAACGGAAGAGGCTGCGCCAATATGACCTTTGCTGCTGTGAAATTTCATATACATGTTGATAGTATTTGTGAGGATGGAATTATGCGGGCTTCCTCTTCCATCTGTCAGCAGGTATGGAATGTCAAACATCTGCATACCACCAACCAAAGACGTAACTAGAATATAAATCAAAACTGGCTTGATCAATGGCAGGGTGATCATCCGGAACATCTGGAATGACCCAGCGCCATCAACCAAGGCTGCCTCATACAAGGAAGGCGAAATCGCAGTCATTGCAGCCATTAAAAGAATACAAGTTTGACCGAACCACATCCACCACTGGATGAACACGACCAAACCGCGCATAACAGCTGCTCTTCGAGTGAAGTCAATTGCCTCAGCTAAAAACCCGGATCTGACCAAAAACTGGTTTACCGGCCCGTAGAATGAGAATAACGAAAAGAAGAGGGCAGCTACTGCCGACGCCATCATAAGATTGGGCATGTAAAAGATCATGCGCCAAATGCCAATACCTTTTAACTTCAAGCGATTATTGGTAAACCAGATTGCAAGCAAAAATGCGATTCCTAATTGTGGAATGAAGTTCATCAGCCACAATGCCCAGGTATTAGTAATCGCGGTAGTAAAGGTGGTATCCGCAAACAAATTTTGGAAATTTCTCAAGCCAATAAAACTGTAACTGCTGGACATAAGCGTCCGGTCTGTGAAGCTCAAAACAATAGTATTAACTACCGGATATAAACCGAAGACCAAGAAACCTATGATGAACGGGGCAACAAAAAGATAACCATATTGATGATGCTTAAGTTTTAACATTGTGCTCCCTCATTAGTTGTTTCATGAGTAGATGAGTCAGTACGTAATGTACTGACTCATCTATTTTAATCAGAACTTATCGATTACTCAATGACCAAATCCGGGAATTCATTGCGGACAGCATCTTTCCAGAGGCTCCACATTTCGTCCAGGGTGATCGTACCTTCAAGATACGAGTTCAAAGGATCATTGAGGGCGCGTTGAATCGCGTCGTCAGAGCCTTGCATCAGACGGGCATTCACGGAAGGCGCAGCAGCTGCGAAGCCACCGTAAGAGTTCTGACCGCCGAGGAAAGCGCTCATCTCGGATTCATCGAAGGAGGCAGTGATCTTCTCGACAACAACCTGGCTGCCCACGAAATCGCCAGCTGCCTGATATTGATCTTCAGGAACAGTGGGATCGATGGCTTTCAGGTATTCATTGGTGTACACACCAGTTGCCCAGTTGGTCAGGTTTTCCTCATCCAGGGTGCAGAAGCGGATGAACTCTTTTGCCAGATCCATTTTGGTGGTTTCTTTCATCACACCGAGCCAGGTGCCGCCCCACTGATAGGGCAGAGGACCTTCGATGACAGCCCAGTCGCCCTTGGTGGTGCTGGCGCCGTCTGAAGAGGTGGAGTTGGGATACAGAACATAGGGAAGACCCCAGGTGGGGAGGAAGTAGCTAAAGATCTTCTTGGCATTGCCTTCTGCATCCTTGAGGGTGTCATTCATGCCGGCGAACCAGCCTTCCTGCCATTGGGTCGCACGGGCTTCGTAGCCGTTGTCGCGGAAAGTCTTGACGGTTTCAACCATTTTTAAGACCTGTGGATCAACGGTCAATTTGCCATCAACCACCCAGGGTTGCTCGCGGTTGGCGAAGAACAGGTTCTGGAAGTCACCATTGGAGGCTACCATGTAGGTATCTCCACCGGATTTTTCCTTGATAACTTCAGCTGCGGCGATATACTTGTCGAAATCACCCAGCAGTTTCTGGATTTCTACAGGATCATCGGTGCCAAAGTATTCCGTGGCCAGGCTGCGGCGATAGAAGAGAGCGCCAGGAGTAGCCTGGTAAGCATAGGCTTTGTGCACGCCATCAGCCATACCAACTTCGTAAACGAAGGGGTACATCTTCAGTTCGTCTGCATATTTCTGGAGGTCGCCAATATCGGCAAGGAAATCGCTTTCCACATAGCTTTTCACAAATGCAGCCTCGAGTGCGACTACATCGGGAACATCAGCTGTACCGAGGGTGGCGAGCAGTTTGGTTTGATACTCACCGTTGGTCATGGGGATCATGGTGTAGACCACATCCACATCCGGGTGAGTTTTCTCAAAGGCAACTGCCATGGTGAGAATTTCATTGGTGAAAGACCAGACATTCAAAACGGTCTTTTCGCCAGTTACGGGGGGTTCTGCAACCGGTTCCTCGGTAGCGGGAGCAGCTGGGGTGCCGCAGGCTCCGAGTACGAGGCTCATAACCATTAATACTGCTAAAAATCCAAATAGACGTTTCATTTTCTTTCCTTTTCTCCTTATGGTTTGTTTTGTGGTTGTTTTGACAAAAAACACATGTTAATAATGAATTCCACCTCCTGTTTATACCAGCGCTTTGAGAGCGCTCCCTTCAATTGTTGCCCCCTCGACTGTGGGTATGCGATTTAAGTTTGCCCCACATGTGTCACGAATGATCAGTTCAGTATCGAGGATCATACGTCTGGCAGGTTTTGAACCTTTATCAATCATATCCAAAAGCAGATCAACTGCTTTGATACCAAAATGAGTAATGGGCTGATGAACGGTCGTCAACTTAATTGGCAGAGTGGACGCAACCGGCAGATCATCAAATCCAACAAAAGCAACATCTTTAGGAATTTCCAGTCCAGCTTCCTGCACAGCCCTCATCGCGCCAATCGCCATCACATCTGATTGGGCGAAGATCGCGTCCGGTTTGAAGGGGAGCAGTTTCTTCATAGCAACATAACCGCTGTTTTCTGAAAAGTCCCCTTCAGCAATCAAGGAGGGGTCGATTTCTCTGCCAGCTTCAGCCATAGCCTGAACGAAGCCCGCTCGCCGATCAATCGTCGAAGTGCTGTGGGTTGTACCGGTTATCATGCCTATTCGTTGATAACCAAGGCGTATCAAATGAAAAGTGGCGTTTTTTGAGGCAGAGATGTTGTCAACATCGATATAATTAACGGATTTCTCATCAAATGGCCGCCCTAAAACCAGTAAAGGTATTTGCGAGGAGATCAACCTCCTGAAGAGCATATCATCTGATGTGCCGGATTGCACCAAAATTCCATCCAGCATCCCACGCCGCAAGAGGCGGGGAGTGATCTCATTTTCATCCTCCTGGTTGCCCACCAGGAAAAGCGAAAGCGTCAGGTGATGATTGTTGCAAGCGAAAGCCACGCCCTGGGTAAGTTGCGGGAAGTAAGGATCAGTAAAGAAAGCGCTGGTTGTCCTCGGTATGACCAACCCGATCATGTTAGTCCGTTGGGATGCCAGGGATCTGGCGGCGGCGTTCGGATGATAACCGGTGGTTTGAATGATCTTTTCTACCCGCTTACGAGTCGCCGCATCCACGTTAGGACTTGCATTAACAACCCGCGAAACGGTTGACCTGGAAACACCAGCTAGCTTTGCGATATCCTCAAGTTTTAGATCATTCATGTTTTGGTTTGGTTTGCAGCTCACAAGGCAATATTCTTTGGGAGCGCTCTCATGAGTCATTATAGTACATTCAAAGTTAGTTTGTCAATAGTCTTATCCAGAATCTGGTGTAAAACCCCAGGTGGACCTCGCAAAACGTAAGATCAATTACCTAAATGCCGCAATAATATGCTTATAATGGAGTAACAAATCATTCGCTTGAGACACTCCCTGAAAGAGTTGATCTGTTGGTCGCAGTTTTCTTTCAAACCGACACACTTGAAGCACCATGAAAGACTTTAGTAGAAAAGACCTATCCTTTTCACTCTGCGGGCTAAACTGCATCTTGTGCCCAATGCACCTGGGCGGTTACTGCCCGGGGTGCGGCGGAGGAGCCGGCAACCAACCATGCGCAATCGCAAGGTGCAGCCTGCAACATGAGCATGTTGAATACTGTTACCTCTGCCCTGAATTTCCATGCTCCCAGTTTGATGGCGCTGAGAATTATGATTCATTCATCACCCATCAGCGGCAACTGAGAGATATTAAACGCGTGCAAGAGATTGGGATAGAGGCTTACAATCAGGAATTAACCAGGAAATCGGAAATCCTGCATACGTTACTGGCTGAATACAATGATGGACGCAGGAAATCGTTCTATTGCCTTGCGGTCAACCTGCTGCCTTTGCCGAAAATTGAAACAATCATGGAAGAGCTCGCCAGTGACCTACCTTTGAACGCGCTGCCTCTAAAAGAAAAAGCAGCCTATGTGGCTGCGCTTTTTGAAAACGACGCTTCTCAGGAAAGGCTTGTGCTCAAACTTCGGAAGAAGCCGTCAGCTTGATATGTTCACAATTCTTGTATCGAAAGAGATAGGTTATAACATTTTGAAGCAAAAGAGGTAAAGAGTATGAGTTTTGAGTCAGCCCGTAGTTTTGTTAATAAAAATGCCCGGCCACTTGACCTGGCAAGATGGATGTATCTATTTGAAGATGGCAGCGAACAAAACGTCCTGGAGTTTTTAGCTGCTTACCAAAACGCGGATGGCGGCTTTGGGCACGCGCTCGAGCCGGATTGCTGGAATCCGAATTCTTCTCCAGTTCAGACCTGGACTGCAACGCAGATCATCAAAGAAATCAACCTTGAGGATAAAGAGCATCCCAGCATCCAGGGCATTTTGAACTACCTTTCCTCTGGTGAGGACTTCAATGGGCACACCTGGGCAAATTCCATTCCCACCAATAACGATTACCCCCACGCCCCCTGGTGGGGCTTTTATCCCAACCCAGAACCAACCTATAACCCAACCGCCAGCCTGATTGGTTACATCCTGAAGTTCGCTGATAAAGACAGCCAACTTTTCGAATTTGCGCGTGGACTAGTGCAGGAAGCTTACGCTTATTTCGCCTCCCATTTCCCCCTGGACGCCATGCACACAGTGGCAAATTTCGTGGATCTTTACGAGTATCTGGCAGAAAGCGGAAATGACGACATCCTTGATATGACAGAATTCAATAAGTTGCTGCAGGATCAAATCCGCCACGTCATTACATACGACACATCGAGATGGGCGGTTGATTACGTCTGCAAACCCTCCCTGTTCATTAATACCAAAAGCAGCGCTTTCTACCAGCAGAATGAGGATATTTGCGCTTACGAATGTGAATTCCTGGCTAAAACCCAGGAGGCTGACGGCACCTGGGCAGTCACCTGGGGTTGGGGAGACTATCCCGAAGAGTGGACCATCAGCAAGAGTTGGTGGAAATCAGAGTTGATCATCAAGAACCTCAAGTTCCTGAAGGCAATCTGCGGCTGAAATGTTGAGAGAAGACCTGATTGCTCCATGCGGCATGAATTGCAGACTGTGCGCAGCCTACCAATTCAAAGAAATGGATCTGAACAAAAAAGGCTTTCACCGAACCTATTGCCCGGGCTGCATCCCCCGCGGGAAAAACTGCACCCACATGGCAGATAGCTGCGAGCTGCTGGGAAAAGGCGAGGTTCGCTTCTGTTTTGAATGCGCGGAGTACCCCTGCAAACGCTTGAAGGGTCTGGATAAGCGCTACCGCACGAAGTACCACATGAGTATGGTTGCAAATCTGAACGCCATTCGCGACAATGGCATGGAGAGTTTCTTGAAGGCACAGGAGGAAACCTGGCGCTGTCCAACTTGCGGTGGGAGGATCTGCTGCCACAACGGACTCTGCCTCAACTGTCAATTTGAGATCTTCGTAACGAACAAAAAATACCGCTGGAATGAACCTTAAGGAGCAAAACGCATGCAATCACTAAATGAATCCGTCAAAGAATATACCGCTCAACTGCAGCTAGGTCAGATCCAAAAAGCCTACAAAGGCATAATGACCTTCATGTCATCAATGAAAACCTTCCTTGAAAACCGTCACACGGATTATGTTGTCAGCTGCCTCTATATTGGATACATGGACATGAGCTACTTTGCCTTTACTCCGATAGTACTTAAGCGTGCATCCCTGAAGATCGCTATCGTCTATTTGCACGAACAGAACCGGTTCGAGGTTTGGCTAAGTGGTGCCAATCGAAGAGTCCAGGCGGAATATATCAATCTCCTCAAGGATGAGTATCTGGGCGATTTTATTCTCTCGGAGGTCAAACCCGGTGTGGACTCGATTATCGAGTTGAAGCTGATCGAAAAGCCAGACTTTGATCACCCTGAAAAATTGATGCGGTCAATCGAAGGCAAGGTGGTTGAGTTTATTGTGAGAATCGAGGAAATGTTTCTCCCCTTAGTTTGAGAGTACACTCACAGATCCAAATTTCACAGCATTTCGTAGGGTGCGTTCCGCTTTTGAACGCACCGTGATACCATCCACCTATATTGATTGGTGCGATCAACCGAAGATCGCACCCTACTTTTCCACCATTTCGTCGTAATGCCATCCACCCGCATTGATTGGCGCGGTAACACAACCAAATTCCGCAAGACAACAAAAAAGCCAGGCTCGGGTTGAACCTGGCTTAGCCATTTCATTGAGGTCTATACGGGTGCAAGCGTGCCTGCGAAGATCATCCAGGCGAGTGCCGTTTTGGCAGCCAGGCTCAGGATGATATAAGCCCTTTCGCCCACAAGGTAATCCTTCCATTTACCAACTTTCTTGTACTGCAAGATCATATTGATCGCGAAGGAATTGAAGAAAACGAAGATGGTCGGGATGATCGCGTAAACGAACGCCGGCGGTTTTGCCCCAGCCGAGTTGAGCGCGCTGATAAAGTAGATCATGATCACTACCCAGGGAATGATCCCCGCCACGCTGCCGTAAACGAAGGATAGCCAGTTGGTCTTCTGCGTATACTGGTTGTGGTATTCCATCATGATTCCAAACAAGTTCATGGTGGCATTCAGGAAGAACATCAGGATGATGCTGCCCAAATCCCAGATACCCACCAACTGCCCAATGAGAACAATCATCAATGAAGAGCTCAGTGCATACTCATAAAAGCGGATGGGGTTCATGTTGCGAGATAGAAACCCAGTATAGCGCTTGTAACCAATGGTAGAAATATAGAAGTGGGCCACGGCAGAGATAAGCAAAAAGATCGCCACAGCGATGCCAAATGGAACTTCCCAGAAAAGCTTGGGGTCAGGAATAAGCTTTCGGGTTTCAAGATTAAAGGTCAGAAAATTGGTAAAGATCGGATAAGTTGTGTCATTGCTGAGCACAATCATGAGTATGCCCTGGATAAGATGCAGGAACCCCATGAACAAGTTGAACCGGCGTAAGCCTTGATATTTTGTTTCCATATAATCCTCTTTTTTTAATTAGCTAAATGATATTTACTTTACACAGTTTATCATCATTGGAGATTTGTACAATAATTTGTACAAAGTTTGGGGGGTTGGAAATAGAATTTGCAAACCAAATGTTCTCTGCCCGGCCAAAAACATCACGGAGCAGGTCTTATTCATAGTAAAATAATCCGAATAACAAAGCAATACCGTGCATGATACTTCGAGTGAGTCAAGGAGAGATTTTTTTGCAGAATCGAGATTTGCCAGCGAGTCGTTTTGCAGCACAGATTTTGTTTGGCGGTCATTTAATGTCAAACAAAGTCATGCGCACTCGTGAAATGACCTTTGGGCTGACGGCAGTGAGCCTGCTTGCAAAATTCGCGCAAAGAATTTCCGGGTTCGACAAGAACAACAAACCGGGTTGCTAGAGCGATATTTTCATGATCGAGGAAGTCATCTAATAACTTATTGAGGTTTTGGCATGAAAGAAACTTACGACACAATTGTGGTTGGCGGAGGAATCGCGGGGCTGACATGCGCAGCTTTTCTCTGCCGCAAAGGGATCAGCACCCTGCTGGTCGAAAAACAAGAAAAACTGGGCGGTTTGGTTAGCACCTTCTGGCACGAGGGCTTTGCTTTCGATGCTGGCGCGCGGGCTTTTGTTAATTCCGGCATCTTGCATCCCATGATGAGAAGCCTTGGAATAAAAATGGAGGTTGCCGAAAATCCAATTACGATTGGAATTGTTGACCGCTGGGTAAAGATGCGTTCCCGTGAGAGCTTGCACGATTATGCCAACCTGCTCAAAGAAATCTTTCCTGATAATGTTGCCGATATTGACCGCATTATCGAAGAAATCAATAAGATCATCGTCTACCTGGATGTGCTCTACGGGATCGATAACCCCCTTTTTACTGAAGACATGCGCGACAAAGAATACCTGACAAAGACGCTTTTACCCTGGTTCATAAAGTATCAAAAAAACATGCGCAAAATCGCAAAGCTCAACGAGCCAGTCAACACCTATTTGAAGCGATTTACCAAGAATGACGCGCTGATCGGTATGATCGCGCAGCATTTCTTTGAAGACACCCCCACATTTTTTGCCCTGAGTTACTTCGGGCTCTATCTCGATTACTTCTATCCCATGGGTGGAACCGGGAGCTTTGTTGAGCAACTTGCCAATAAAGTCAGCGAAGCCGGCGGGGAGATTTTGACCAACACTTCCGTCATTAGCGTCGATGCGCAGGCGCACGAAGTTGTGCTTTCGGATGGTCAAAAAGCAGGCTACCGGAAGCTTGTTTGGGCAGCCGACCAGAATTCGCTCTATCAGATCGTTTCGGGGACGAGTGATGCCAGGGTTCAGAAACAGCGCGCGCTCACAGAAGCCGGCAAAGGCTCCGATTCCATTTATACGCTGTTTTTGGCTGCTGACCTCGAAAAAGAAACTGTCAGGAAACGCATCGGCACCCACGCCTTCTACACCCCCGACACCCAGGGTATGCATATGCTCGGCAGTTGGCAAGCCGCGGCGGACCTTGGGAATGAGCAACTGCTGGAATGGTTGGGCTCCTACCTTGAAAAAACCACCTATGAGATCTCCTGCCCCTCCCTGCGCGATCCCTCCCTCGCCCCACAAGGAAAAACCGGTATGGTTATCAGCTCTCTGATGGATTACAGCCTGGTGAAGCGCTTCTCTGACGCGGGTCAGTATGAAGAATTTAAACAATTCTGCAATCAAAAGATCGTTGAAGTTCTGGAAAGACATCTCTTGCCTGATTTGAGCAACAAGACACTTTTCAGCTTCTCGTCTACCCCGCTGACGATTGAACGCCGTACTGGCAGCAAACAAGGAGCGATCACTGGCTGGGCTTTCACCAACCAGGAGATGCCGTCACCAAACCGTTTTAAGACCATGGGAAAGTCAATCACAACACCCATCCAGGACGTGCTGCAGTGTGGGCAGTGGACCTTCAGCCCATCCGGAGTGCCGATCTCTGTCATGACCGGCAAGATGGCATCCGACGCGGTCCTCAAAACCTTGAAACGCTGATGCTTGGAACGAATTAAGCTTCAGCTTGTTTGGAAGTATTGAAAATAAAAAACGGAAGACTAACAATCTAGTCTCCCGTTTAAGTTTCAGGTTTTACTTACTTTTTTGCTTTCAACTGGGTGTAAACAAGGGTCACTACAAGCACAACTAGGCTGATAATCACAGTAGCGATCACAGCTGGGTATTGCGAGCTGAAGCCATCAGGTAAGGGCTTATCCATCAGGTGCTTGATGAGAATACCAATGTAAGCCCAGACGATCACCAAGCCATAAGCAACATCACGATGCTTGAGTGTTGTTATGACGCCAATCACCAAGCCAACCAGTAGTATGACGACGGTCCAAACCACCTCTGAGATGCCCAGCAAATTCACGGGTGAACCAAGCATATCAACAAATAAGGTTGTGGCATTGGCAATAGTCGCGACCGTGATCCAGCCAAAATAGACGCTGAAGGGAAGACGAATAAAGAGTTTTTCGTTGGCAGTCAGCTTCTCCTTGTTGATGCGGATATAAATCAGAGCCAGGCAGACCAGGATGACTAGCATCAACACCATCGAGAGGGGAATAACCTTGTAGTGCCAGGCGAAGATCCAGCCAAAGTTAGCCAGCGAGGAAATCCCGAACAAGATGCCGACATCCTTCAACAAGGCGGTTTTGACCTCTTCGCCTTTTTTACGGAAGAGACCAAGCTGATAGAGGGTATGGGCTGCCAGCAACAAGTAGATGACACCCCAGATGGTGAAGGTAATGCCGGTTGGAGCGAAAAGATTGGGGTATGAATCCGAAATATCTCCGGTGATCATGCCATTGATCGGCAGCGCGTTGGCCAACCCGTTGACGATGACCATGGCAAGATAGGTAATGAGAACGAAAATACTGATTAAAATTGACTTCTTCATAGTTTTCCTGGTTTATTTCCTTTTATTTGTATAGTACAACTTTGCAAGTATAGCAGATGCTATAGAAAAAAGCCCATTTTGTATAGCCCCTTTGGACCTGGTGAGATGGATTTTCCACTTTGTTTATCCATTCTCTAACAAGAATTCAAACTCAAGCTCATGTTCAATCGGGATACCGTTTTGTCCAAACAGGGGGATTTCGGGTTTCAGGCCCCTTGCCTGTTTGATGCTGTAATGATGCAATCTCACCAGGTCGAACCCCTGTTTTTGGTAGAACCGAATAGCATGGATGTTGTCATTGGTCGTGACGAGAGTAATCTTGTGACAGCCCATCTCCCTCGCGATGGCGATAACCTTCTCCAACAAATCCGTGCCAATACCCAGCCCTTCCCGCAAGCTGTCCAGGGAGGTGATCTCACAGACTTCTCCACTCACACGATAGGTGATCAAACCCGCAATCCCCTCACCATCCATCGCCGCAACGCCCTCAACCGTGGTCATATCCACGATCTCGCCAAGAATGACCATTTCCGTGGTGAACCAGTGTTGGCTTATGAAATCATTGATCTGCTGACGATTTTGAGGTGAGATGGGCACGTATTTCATAGCAACGCCTTCAGGCAAGTGTTGACAATCTGGTAAATCGGATGATTCGCTTAATAATTGTGATTTACATTTACTCAAGTATAATACTCTCAACCAAACTAACCAGTATCTTTGAAAGGAGGATTGCATATGTTAGTAACCAAGCAAGCGCCGGATTTCACGGCGAACGCCTTTTACCAGGGAACCTATCAGAAAGTTAAGCTGAGCGATTACCGCGGTAAATGGGTAGTATTGTGTTTTTTATCCAGGAGATTTCACCTTTGTCTGACCGACTGAAATTTCCCACATAGCCGTTGGCTATGGAAAACTTCAAGCCTTGGGAGTTGAAGTACTTTCTGTAAGCACCGATAGCGTGCATTCACATAAGATTTGGAACGAAACTGAATTAAGCAAGATGGTGGGGCATGATGTGCCATTCCCGATGGTCTCTGACCAGGGTGGGAAAATTGGCAGGCTCTACGATGTCTACGACGAAGAAGGTGGCACGAACGTTCGCGGTCGATTCCTGATTGACCCCGAAGGCATCATTCAAGCCGCGGAAGTGTTGAGCCCGCCCGTCGGGCGCAACCCAGCCGAACTTCATCGCCAAATCCTGGCCTATCAGCACCATCAAGCAACAGGGGAAGTAATGCCATCAGGTTGGACCGAAGGCGGCAAAACCCTGAAACCATCGCCCGCCTTAGCTGGTAAAGTTTGGATGGAGTGGACACCTCCGAAAGACGAGTAAATTAAGTTTTCAAAAAAAGAGGCTGACCCAAAAGCAAGTTGGATCAGCCTCTTTTTTTATCTAGATTCAACAGAGAGACAGAAAAGCAAAAATTAGCGGTCTACCCAACTGCCAACTTCTTAATATTGTGTGCCATACTCAGAATTCCCCACTCAACCT
>DAOOPV010000037.1:0-22565 GCA_035388405.1 Anaerolineaceae bacterium | reverse complement strand
ATGTGTTACCTATGTCCTGTCACATTCTGTTACCTATCTCCTGATACCATACACTTGCGTCGTTCCGCTTTTTTACTTGTGGAAGGGGTCGAGCCCTTCTCTACGAATGGAAGATTGCCCGTTTTGCGTAAGGGGACACCCTATCCGCTTCGCTACTAGGGCAGGGCCCCTTCCCTACTACAGAATCGAAAAAAACGGATGAGCTTGAGCCCATCCGTTCATCATCTTTTCAAAAAGAACAGCACCCTCTGCGGTTTTTACGGTGGGTATGCTTTAGCCAATTAGGAGTCCTGTGAATGTTTTTTGACGCCTACCCACCCTACTCTTGAAGACTCCACACAACCAAAAAACGGATGGCAAAACCATCCGTTTTCTTTAATACATTGCTCGGATTAGTCGTTCGGATAAGATGAAATGTCATCCTCAAGTTTTGGATCAGCCTCAGGCAGGAAGTCTTCTTCAGGTGTAATCTCTTCAACCGCCAGGTCGACCTCAGGTGCCGCCTCTTCAGTCTCTTCCAAAGCGTTTTCGAGATTCTGTTCGACTTCTTCCACTGTGTCTTCAATACTTTCAGCTTCGACTTCAACCTCAGACGAAACAAGTTTTGCAGTTTCGATTTCAACGGCTAATTCCTCAGCCAACTTCTGTTCCTTTGTCTCCAAATGCTTTGCCCACACCGTGTGACGCAAAATCAGCAGGAGAACAGCTATGATCAACACCACCAACATGGATGTCTGATTGATGTTGATACCAGCCACTGGTGAAGGATCCAGGCGCAGGAATTCAAGGAAGAAGCGAATGGTCGGGTAAAGTACCAAATAAAGCAAGAACAAATCGCCAGTGAAGAGCTTCTTGCGCCACTTGCGATTGATCAAAACTAGCAATCCGGCTGCAAGCAGATTCAAAAGGCTCTCATAAAGGAATAATGGATGATACTTGGCTACTTGTTCGAAGCCAGGCATACGGTAAGCCGGGTCGATTGTGATTGCCCAGGGGAGGTTTGAAGGACCACCATAAACTTCCTGGTTGACGAAGTTGCCCCACCTCCCAACTGCCTGCCCAATCAGAAGACCTGGAGCGATATAGTCTGCCCACTCAAGGAAGTTGAGCTTTTTAGCCTTGCAGTAAATGATGAGGGTCAGTGCTCCACCAATCACACCACCAGGGATGCCGAGCCCGCCTTTCCAGATTTTGAGGATCTCGATCGGATTACGCAGGTAGTTTTCGGTGGTGATACCCATCGCCTGGTTTGATGCCGAAGGGGTAAACACATGCCAGAGGCGTGCGCCTATGATACCGCCAATCAGCAGCCAGGGCAGGATGTCCAGGATAACTTCAGGATTTCGACCTGCCCGCTTTGCTAGCCTTGCGGCCAACCATGAGCCAAGAATGGCACCGGTAATGATAATGATGGCATAAAAACGAATCGTTAATGGACCGATATTGAAACCTTGAGGCATGAAATTTCCTTTCTGCAACCGCTGAGAGTTAAGCTTGCTTTGATTGCTTCCAGACGAAGAAAATTCGCTGAAGCGCGGTTACATTTGCCAGAATAGCAATTATACCAACGGAAATGAGCAATTGATTAAACACAAGTCCCAGTATCAGGACGATCGAGCGTTCGATTCGGCTGAAAATGCCGGCTTTTCCCGAGAAACCAAGCCCTTCTGCCCTCGCCCGGGTGTACGAAACAAGTACCGAGCCGCATAGCGCGGCATAGGTGAGCATTACGCCCAATGTATAAGCTTGGGTCTGAAAATGGTAAAGCACACCAGCCAGGAGGATCATTTCATCATAACGGTCAACCACCGAATCGAGGAAGGCGCCAAACTTGCCCACCACTCCCGTCTTACGTGCCAGCGCTCCATCCAGGGCATCCAGAGGTGCCATAAACGCTGCCACCAATCCGCCAGCCAGCAGTTGCCCGCGAGCGATCAGGTATGCCGCTACAACATTGCCCACCAAGCCAAACAGCGTGATGAAGTTGGCTGTAATTCCCAGTCTCAAAAGGAAACCAGCAATTGCGTCAAGGGGCACTTGGAAGGTTTTCCGCAGGAAACCCTCAAAATCGAACTTGGTTTTGCTCATTTATTCTTCTTCCTCTTCAGGTTCAGGTGGGTCCAGCAATATTTCGCGGTCTTTTCCACCACTTTGGGCGTGACCTAGCACCCCGCGTGCTTCAAGCTGGTCGATCAGCCAGGCAGCCCGGGGGTATCCCAGGCGCATGTGGCGCTGCAGATACGAAGCGCTCGCCCGCCGACTGCGGCGTACCAGATCGATCGCCTGGTTGATGAGGGTTTCGTCGCTGTCCTCAGGTTGATTGTCTTGAATGACCTCTTCCCAGGGAGCTTCTTCCTCAGCCGGTTCACTTGCCGGTGCCTTAGCAGCCTGAGCAGTGGTCGGTTTTGTTGGTTCGGGCACAGGCAGATCAAGCTGCTGTTTGTGCCTGGGATCGGTGTTTTCAGACCACCATTTGATCACAGACCGGATCTCCGTGTCCGTGATCATCGCACCTTGAGACCTTTGAATGCCAGTTTCAGGATGGACAAACAGCATGTCTCCCTTGCCAAGCAGCGTTTCGGCACCGGGTTTATCGATAACAACCCTCGAATCCACCTGCGATGCCACTGTGAAGGCAATCCGGGTCGGGAAGTTCGCCTTGATTACGCCCGTGACCACATCCACGCTCGGCCGTTGGGTAGCAACCACAAGATGAATACCAATGGCGCGGGCTTTCTGAGCCAGTCGCACGATTAAGTCCTGGGTCTGTTCGGCCGAGTTGAGCATCAGGTCGGCTAACTCGTCAATCAGAATCACAATACGAGGCAATTTCGGTTTGCCCGCCTTCACCATCTTGTCATTGAACGAGTCAAGGTTACGCGCGCGAGTAGTTTCAAGCAGGCGATAGCGGTTTTCCATTTCTGTGGTCGCCCATCGCAACACGCCCATGATGCGTTCGACTTCTGTCTCAACTTCACCATAAAGGTGTGGTAAGCCGCTGAAGCGCTTCAGCTCCACGCGTTTTGGGTCGATCATTACCAGTTTCAGATCATCTGGATGGTTATTGAGTACCAAGGACATGGTAATCGCAGCGATGCAGATGGACTTGCCTGAGTTGGTCGTGCCAGCGATGAGCAGGTGAGGCATGGTGGAGAGATCCGAGACAACCGGTTCGCCAGAAACTCCCCTGCCTAGCGGGATCGCGAGCGGCGAATTGATGAGAGCGAATTCTTCGGATTCGAGCAGCGGACGCAGGCGCACCAGCATGTGCTCCGTGTTTGGCACTTCCACCCCCACATAGGATTTTCCGGGCACAGGAGCCACAATGCGCAAACGTTCTGCCTTCAGTGCCAGAGCCAGGTCCTTGGAAAGACCTGAAATTTTGGAAATGCGGACTTTTTGTTTATCGTCCTGACCAAACCGCTCAATGTAGCCCGGTTCAACCGCGTACTGGGTCACGGTCGGACCCACCCGGTAGCCGACCACTTTGGCAGGCACGCCAAACTCGGTCAGGGTCTTCTCCAACAGACCAGCGTTCATGTTGATGGTAGCCTGGTTGGTGGCAACCGATTTTTCATTCTCGAGCAAGGTCAGAGGCGGCAAACCCTCCGGGCGGTGGTATTTGGTGGGCTTCTGAACCTCATCCTCTTCCATCTCCGCATAGTTTTTCCGGTATTGCAGTGGCAGTTGTGCCTGCCCTAAAGGTTTGCGAACAGGTTTCTGCTCTGTAGGCGCAGGTTGCGGTTTGACCGCGGAAACGGAGGGCCTGATTTCCTGGATGACTGGCAGCTGCTGTAGCGTTTGGGCAGGCTCTCCCAGCCTCACTCTCGCCCATCGATCCAACCTCCTTACCAGGTCAAAACCAAATAGAAGGGCAATCAACGCAAGAACGAGCAAAAGGATCGCAGTTGGAATGCGTTTGATCAGGCTGATGAGGGGAAATGCAATCCCATAGCCGCTGATGCCACCTGCGCTCGTGCCAGCATTTACACTGGTGACAGTATCCTTGAAAAATGCTGAAAGAGCACCCAACAACAAGAAAAAGGCAATTTCAACCACGATAACGCGCAGGATGTTCACTTGCCTGGCCTGTTTTTTTCTCCAAAGCAAAAGCAGCCAGCCTGCGGCAAAAATAGCTGCCGCGACAAAAAAACGACCATAACCGAACCAGCGCCGCAGCATTGCAGCTCCGCCATCCACAAAGCGTCCGTGGGTAATTCCCAGCACAGCCAGAATTAAAAGGGCTCCCAAGACCAACAGGACCAAACCAGCAAAATCCCACCCAACCCTGATCAGTCTGGCTTTGTTGGCTTGCGCCTGGGCTTCAGCCTTTTGGGCAGCGGCTTCTGCGGCTTGTTTCATCTTTGCTGAATCGTTCGAGCGGCTCTTGTTGGCAGTTTGGCTCACAGGTTTTCTCCGTTCATGCAGCATGTTATGCTGAAAAAATATTCAGAAGATAACATTGCACCATTCGTGCCAATTACGCGTTTGGGGTGGTTTCGGAAGGTTTGGTTTCGCTCGTTTGCCCGGAGGGAGAATCTGCCCCATCCAGTTCCATGTCCGCAATCACATGGGCAACACTCTCGAGCGCGACTTTCTGTTTGCGGTAAAGGTCGGCTTCGGAGACCGACAACTTACGAGCAACCTCACGCACTTTCTTTCCCTGCAAGAATTTCAGATCGAGGATGTTGTAAAGCAGCCAGTCGCTGGTAAACTTTCGTTCACCTTCAGGCCGGATTTTCTCAATAGCTTCCTTGATGATACTGCGCAACGCATTCACCCGATTGCCTTCGTTCACTTCGCTGGCAGTCTCAACCACTTTGAAGTTCATCAGCGGATTATTGGTCAGTTTTGGACCACCCCAATAATGTGTAAGAGCATCCTTGACCCAATCGGTCAATTCGTCCGGCACGCTGCGGCTTTCGGCGTTGTAGATGCGCTGCTGGTTGTAACTGGCGCTGGCACGCAAATCCTGAATGTAGTCGACCTCAAGCTGCAGGCTGGTGATGGATCGCAGCACCTGCTGTTGATAAGCCCGGTCTTTGAGCGCGATGGTAGCGCGATCGATCAACAGATGTACTGCCTTAAGGTCTTCTTCCTCCACCACTTCCGGATCATATTTGAGGAAGCCGCAAACGCCAAGCAGAGCTTTGTTGCCGTTGCCGTTGGCGTGTTCCAACCGGACCACATTCAACTCCCCCAACGACTGAAAGTCGCTCTCTTCATCCACCGGATTGTCAATCTCTTGCAGCATGCTGTCATCCAGGTTGATGGATGTGAGCGTTTTCTTATCACCGGTCTGAATGACCCGATCGATCTTGCCGCCTTCCAAAACCGCAATAAATCCTACCTTCACTTGCAGCCGGTCGCAGATGGAGGCGCTGACCATCTCCAGGAATTGATCCAGGTCTTTGTTCGTTAGCATGCGGTCTTGCAGGGACTGGATCACTTCCAGATCAGCCTTGTCCTCTCCCCAGAAAAAGACCTTCTCGAGGTAAGGCGAAGCCAGTGTGATGGCATACTCAAGCAAGAGAATTACCGCGACCATCACCACCGGTACAAGGAAGAAGTTCGGAACGCCCTGCGATTCGCCAAAGCGCCGCACGATGGTGGTCATCGCGAGCACGATCGCCGCCACCAACGGACCCCGCAGCATCCAACGTAAAAGCCGGCTCTTGATGGCACGGTCTGTCCAGTTGAGCCCAAAGAACGAGACCACGTAAGCCATCACGATCAGGAAAAAGCCAGTAACGAAGGATCCAACGATCGAAAGCAGCCAGAAAAAGTCCGGATGGGTCGCCAGGGTCAGGTTGCCGTGGAAAAGGAACAGGATGCTCGTGAGGGCTGGGGCAGCCGCGCCAGCCGAAAGATAAAACAAGCGGCGCTGACTGGTGCGGGTGGCACTTCGAAGCACGACCCTGATCAGGTTATAACTGACCATCGACATCACAATGATGTAAAAGACGCCAAAAAAGAATGTGACCAGGCTGCGTTCCAGGTAAGGTCCGGGCGCACGCTCGGGGGCAAGCCCGCCAACCGTGATGCCAAAAATAATCAGGATCGCCATCACAACCGAGAGAATGTAAATGACCAACACCACAGTCCGGCGTCTGCCGCGGCTTGGGCGACCTGTCAGGGTGAGCAATGCATCCGAAAAATGCAGGTAGACAGCCGGCAGCATCACCAACCCAACCCACTTCATCTGCAGCAGAAATTCCACATAGGTCGGCGTGTTTGAGACGCTTGCCATGGCTTCGCCCGCGTAGATCAGCGTGACGCAAACCAGCAGCAGGATGTATGTCTGCACCAGCCGGTCTCGAATATTGAAGCTGGTGGCATACATCATCAAAGCCACCGCCGTGATAGCCACGCCGGCAGCCAGGATCTGGTAGACCGTTTCAAAAATGCCGGTCAGGTCAAGCGCGAAAGGAATAATCACAAACCGTTAACTCCCAAGCCTCTTTTCAAAGAACAAGGCCGGATCGGAATTGGGGAAGTACTGGTCCAGGAACCCGCATTGTTCATAGCCACACTTGCGCGCCAGGCTGATCCCCGGGAAGTTGCGCATTGGGATTTCGATCAACATCCGGTCCAGTTTTTTCTTGACTGCCCAGTCTTCGCAGGCGGCTAGCATCGTGGTGGCAACCCCATTCAGGCGCACTTCCGGCGTGACCACCAGGTCGCAGATGCGCGCGGTCTTGGGCAGGGTCTTGGCTTCAAGCGTGACATATGCAACCAAAAGATCATCCAGCATGCCGGCATAGATCAGGTCAGCATCCGCCCAGGAACGCAGCAGCGAATTCTCGTCGCGCGGATATTTGAGGGTGACTTCCCGTGGCAGTTTCACCCGTTGGAAGGTCAACCCCCATCCCAAGGGGTCCTGGCTGGTTTGCAAGCGGTAGGAATATACCGTGTTGACGCGATGATCCATCGCCATCATTTTTTCCATGTGCGTGCGGGTTGCCATCAGAATTTTCAGTTTTGCCATCGTTTCCTCTTATTCATCTGCCGTGACATTGACAACAATAACACAGGTTGATGTTTCGCTACCGTCATTATCCAGCGCTACCAGGCGCAGCATGTAAGGTCCGGGAGCCAGGTCGCTGGTGAACCAGCTGCCGAGGTTTTCATCAATGCGAACGCCACTGCCGGCGGCAATCGTCTGCCAGTTTGGCTCACCCATCGTCGAAAAATCATAGCGGTAAGAGCCCAGGGAAGGCGTGTTGACCGAGCCAGTGATCTCGACCACGCCGCTCACTTCGCCGTCGTGCACCGGGCTTTCGATCTCGAGGATGTCATTGACGCATTGAGAATCAATCCCCTCAATTTGCGCCTGCGGATAGGTGGTGGGTGTCGGCGTTGCGTCAGTTGGAACAGGTCCAGGCAGGGTGGTGGTGGGGGTGGTAAGCACCTCGATCGTCGGGGTGGCATAGGTCGCCCCCTGCGAGAGCTCCCCAGCCAAAAAAGTCGCGACAACAAACTCCATCACGGTCAGCAGCCCAACCAGGATCAGGATCGAGGCAGCGGCGGTCACTTTGCGCTGCGCGGCTTCGCGTTCCAGCCCAAAGATGGCGGTGCGCTTCTCCTCGAGCGAGATCACGATCCGCCGCAGGTACACCACGGCCACGATCCCAAGTATCAGATAGATCGGGACCTCAAAATCCGCCAGGAATTTGATAACGTATTCCATATTGTCAGCTAAAAATTCTTAGAGGCGTCGCAAAACACCCCTAAGCAGGCTCATCAGGTTCGGGGCGATCTTGTCGCCGACCTCAAGCACCTCTTCGTGAGTGGCTTTGTTTGTGCCGTCCGGGTCGATCTTGTTGGTAATGGTGGCAACACCCAGGATGTCCATCCCGCCGTGCTTGGCAACGATCGCTTCGGGGACAGTGGACATGCCGACGGCGTCGACGCCGACCATCTTCAGGAAGCGGCAGTCCGCGGGGGTCTCAAAAGAAGGCCCGGAAAGGCAGACATACACGCCCTTTTTGAGTTTCAGTCCGAGCTCAGCGCCGGCTTCTTCCGCGAGCTGGATTAGTTCGGGGTTATAGATGGCGCTCATATCGGGGAAACGCGGACCGAATTCGTCCAGGTTGGGGCCTCTCAGGGGGTTCTCGCCAGCCATCGGCAAAAGCGCGAGATGGTCCTTGATCAGCATCAGGTCGCCGGGGTGAAAATCGTCTTTCAACCCGCCGGAAGCGTTGGTCAGGATCAGGGTTTTGATGCCCAGGCGCTGCATCACGCGGATGGGGAGCCCGATTTGCGAGATATTGTGCCCTTCGTAGTAGTGGGTTCGCCCCTGCAGCACGAGTACCTCTTTGCCCTCGAGTTGCCCGATGATCAGCCGGCCTTTGTGCCCGGGGACGGTGGAAACCGGCCAGTGGGGGATCTCGCGGGTGGGGATGATGGTGGGGTTTTCGACAGAATCAGCCAGCTCTCCCAGACCGGAGCCAAGGATGAGAGCGATTCGGGGCTGGGTGTGGATGCGCGCCCTGACGGCGTCTGTCGCCGCGTCGATTTGTGCGATGGTGATGAATTCAGCCATTATTACCTCAGTTAAATGTAGTTGAATCATTATATCATCCGCCACGGGGGTGGTGAGAGTCCAAGGATGTTAAGTCGGCACATTGTTGAAGCATGGCCTTTGGCAGCATTCGTTGCAGGGGTTTGGCAAGCCAAAGCCGTGTTCCTCCAACAGATCTTTTTCCTATGACCGTCGGTGAGATCATTGGCAGGGCGAAGCATTTCGATTTATAAGAAATTCCAAATCCAGACCAACCATATAGAATGCTTCGCCCCTACGTCGAAATATTTGTGCTGTTCTCAGGATCGCGCAGGATTTGACCGCCAGGTCTCCGGTTACAATCACGGATGGACCAGAGGCCCATCCCTACAGTGGGGGTCGCGGGCTCGAAAGTAACCCGATCGCGCCGGTGCCTTCAGTGCGCAGCCTCCCCGTGGGACCGCGCACGGGATTTGACAGCCAGGTCTCCGGTTATTATTGCGGATGGGCACAAGGCCCATCCCTACTTTGAAGCAAAAATCACTGCCTCAGGATCATCGGTAAGTAAACTGGGAATCCTGGTTCGGCAGCCCCATATTCATACGCGCCCATATCGCAGACGGCAATCCCATCCCCATCCCCATCAGCCGGGCGGGGTAAGCCGCGCTGGTCAGTGGCAGGGCAAAAATCAGGGCTTCCGGCGTCAATCGTAGGGCTGCCCTCCCCCAAGGCGTGGGTTAAGGTGAAGCCGCCATTATCGGCCAAGGGACCCAGAAGCGGATCATCGCTGAGGTTTCCATCACCTTCAAACCCGCCCTTGATGACACTGTAGCTGACTGTGGCTGGTCCATTGATCTGGTCGTTATCAAAACCCCAGAAGATCGAATTAGTCACCGTGACGTTGCTATTTGCGTCGTTTCGCATCGCATTGGCTTCCGATGCCTCGTTATCGATGAAAGTCACATGGGTCAGAGTTGGGCTGCTGTTAGCAGAATTGCACATCCCGCCACCATAATTGGTTGCCGTGTTCTCGCTGAAGGTCAAATTGGTCAGGATGGGGTTGTTTTTGGTGCCATTGTAAATCCCTGCGCAGTTTAGTGCCAAGTTGCTGCTAAAGGTTACATTGGTCAGCCTTGGATTGCTTATATTTTGAGTGAGATCGGTGGACTCGCTATACATCCCTCCGCCACCAGTTGTTGCAGTGTTCCTGTTGAAAGTCACATCGGTCAGGGTGGGGTTGCTGCCATAGTTGTACATTCCGCCGCCGTCAGTTGCAGAGTTCCTGTCGAAGGTCACACGTGTCAGGGTGGGGCTGCTATGTGATTCGTTGTACATGCCGCCGCCGTCAACTGCAGAGTTCCTGCTAAAGGTCACATCGGTCAGTCTGGGGCTGCTGTTCTGGTTGTACATCCCGCCGCCTGTAGATTCTGTGCTATCTGCCGTATTACCGCTAAAACTCACATTGGTCATGCTGGGGCTGCTGCCCTCGTTTTGCATCCCGCCGCCAGAAGAGCTTGCCGTGTTGGTACTGAAGCTCACATCGGTCAGGATCGGGCTGCTGTATCTATTAAACATCCCACCACCTATGGATGAGATGTTCTCGCTGAAGGTCACATCGGTCAGGATCGGGTTGCTGTTAAACCAATTGGACATCCCGCCGCCAGCTTGTGCTGTGCTGCTGCTGAAGGTCACATTGGTCAGGATAGGGTTGCTGTCTCTGTTATACATCCCACCGCCATAAAGTGCAGTGTTATTGTTGAAGGTCACGTCGGTCAGGATCGGGCTGCTGACCCAGTTGTACATTCCGCCGCCGTGATTTTGTCCAAGAGGTCCAGCCTTGTTGTTGTTGAAAATCACATCGGTCAGGATGGGGCTGCTGAGCCGATTGTACATTCCACCGCCAAATGCGCCGACGCCACTACTCATCCTATCAGCCCAGTTGTTACTAAAAGTCAGATGAGTCAGGGTGGGACTGCTAAACTCGTTGTACATGCCGCCGCCACAAAAATCCCGTTCGATTTCGCTTTTGGCATAGCCGCCGCTGATGGTAAACCCATCCAACACAGCCGTTGCGTCCATACCGCTTGCCATCAGCACGTGGTAACTATTCTCCTCGTAATTTGCAAAATCCGCCCCATCGTTTCCTGCCAGGTCACCGCTCAGGATGGTGGGGTTGCCAACCCAATCCCGATCTTCCCAGGTCGGCTCGCCAACATCCGGAAAGCCGCCATAGATAGCAACGCCAGTTTTTAGCTGGAAGGTGGCTGTTCGCTCCGTACCAGTGGTTGGTGTGTGGGTCCCCTCCGCCACCCAGATCTCATACTCTGGAGCAAAAAAGGCTAAGGCAGTCTGCAGATCGCAAGCGTCAGACCAGGTGGAACATGAGTTATCCGGGGTTCCGGTGGTCCTGACATAAAGCAAATACGCAGGGCTAAGGCTCGAGCCGTATTCATAGGCGCCGATATCACAGCTTGCAGTTCCATTTCCATCCCCATCGATCGGGCGGGGAAAGCCGCGCTGGTCGGTTGCGGGGCAGTTGTTCGGATCGCCAGTGTCGATCGCAGGGCTGCCTTCTCCGAGCGCGTGGGTTAAGGTGAAACCGCCGTTATCCGCAAGGGGTCCCAAAAGCGGATCGGAATTCGTATTGCCTGCACCAGGATACACTGGATCGCCCTGGACAACGCTGTAAGTGACCGTTGGTGTGCCGGAAAGATTGTAAATCTGTTCGGCAGGGGAATTCCCCCAAAAAATCGAATTGGTCACTGTGGGGCTGCTGTTATTCTCGTTGGATATCCCGCCGCCATTAGTGGTTGCCGTGTTCCCGCTGAAGGTCACATTGGTCAATGTGGGACTGCTATACAGGTTGGCCATCCCGCCGCCCAGAGACCCTGCCGTGTTACTGCTGAAGGTTACGTTACTCAAGGTGGGGCTGCTTGTATAGTTGAGCATCCCACCGCCTCTTAAGTTAGATGAATTCCCACTGAAGGTCACATGGGTCAGGGTGGGGTTGCTTTCGCTGAAGTTAAACATCCCGCCGCCATCGCTTGACACATTAACGCTGAAGGTCACATCGGTCAGGGAAGGGCTGCTGTTGGTCTCGTTGGACATTCCACCGCCTAAATGAGTTCCCGTGTTATTGTTGAAAGTCACCTTGGTCAGGGAAGGGCTGCTGTTTGTGTTGGACATCCCGCCGGCATTGTATGCAGTGTTACTGCTGAAGGTCACCTCACTCAGGATAGGGCTGCTGTTTGTGTTGGACATCCCGCCGCCACGACCCAGATCAGCAGTCGCCATGTTCGCGCTGAAGTCTACATGGCTCAGGTAGGGGTTGCTGCCGTTTATGTTAACCATCCCACCGCCTTCCCCTGCAGTGTTACCGTTGAAGAGTATATTGGTCAGGCTGGGGCTTCCACCATCGTTATGCATCCCACCGCCGCTTAAGGTGGCTGAGTTGCTGCTGAAGGTCACATTGAACAGACTGGCAATGCAGCCAAGGTTGTAAATCCCGCCGCCTTGACTTGCAGTGTTATTACTGAAGGTTACATCGCTCAGGGTGGGACTGCTGACAGTAACGGAACTTCCTCCATTATCGATATACATCCCGCCGCCATTTTGGGTTGCCTGGTTTCCGTCAAAAGTCACATTGGTCAGGATAGGGTGGCTTTGTGTGGAGGTATACATCCCGCCACCATCTGAGGTGGCCGAGTTGTTGCTGAAGGTCACATCGGTCAGGGTGGGGCTGCTAAACGAGTGGTTATACATCCCACCTCCACTTGCTGCAGTGTTGTTGCTGAAGGTCACATCGGTCAGGATCGGGCTGCTGTACCTGTTAAACATCCCGCCGCCATAAGAGCTTGCCGTGTTGGTGCTGAAGGTCACATCGGTCAGGATCGGGTTGCTGTTAAACCAATTGGCCATCCCGCCGCCTTGGTTATTGCTGAAGGTCATATGAGTCAGTGTGGGACTGCTTTCCTCGTTGTACATGCCGCCACCACTGGCTCCGCTGATAGTAAAGCCATCCAACACAGGCGTTGCGAATACTTGTCTTGCAGTCACCACGTGGATACTGTTCTCTTCATAATTTTCAAAATCAGCCCCATCGTTTCCTGCCAGGTCACCGCTCAGGATGGTGGGGTTGCCCACCCAATCCCGGTCTGCCCAGGTAGGGTCGCCAGTATCGGGAAAGCCGCCATAGATAGCAACGCCAGGTTTGAGTTGGAAGGAAGCGTTCTGATCCGTATCTACAGTTGGTTTGTACGTTCCTGCTGCCACCCAGATCTCGTCATCGTAGCCGGCATTGGTCAGGGCAGTCTGCAGGTCGCAGGCATTTGCCCAGGATGAGCAATCGCCTGTGGCGCTTTCCTTGACATAGAGGATTTCGAGTGTCGCTTGAGAATTTGGTGTAGCCAGAGCGTTGGAATGCATGCCGAATAGAAAGACCAGGCAAAAGATCAGGGATTTTAGAGTCTTCATCGCAAAACCCTCCTATGTGATTGACGCAAATTGGTGACAAATTCATTTTAACACCAACTTATCATTCGTGAGGAATGAATTTGAGGGAAATGAGGGGGATTTGAAGAATATGCAAGCTGAAACGCGGAAAAGTTGCAGGGATGAATGCGTTACGGGTAATGAAAAAACCATCGTAGGGAATGAATTGTCCAAAGCGGCCCCTTCGGGATGCCTGTTCCACATTTCTCAGATCTCGCCGCCTGTGCCCGCAACATCTGACCGTCAGGTCTCCTTCATTGCCTCAGGGTTACGAACCCAGGTTGTCTCGGCAGGCACGGCATGCCGTGCCGCTACCAAAAACTGATGTTCTCGCCGGCGTCCTCAGTGCGCAGCCTCCCCGTGGGACCGAGCGCGGGATTTGACCGCCAGGTCTCCGGTTATTATTGCGGATGGGCACAAGGCTCATCCCAACGGTGGAAGTCGTGACTGGGAGTCTTTGTTGGTCAGGTCAGAGTGCTCGCAGAGTATGCGCAGTTCAACCTGACGTCTAAAACCTACCTTTGCTGAAGGCTTTGTTTGCCAGCATTTGCGATGTCAGGTTCAGATGAAGAACCTGACCTACGCGCAAACACTCCGCTCCGCGGGGACGGGAGACATGATCTCCGGCTCACAAAGAACAACTACCTCACAATCATCGGCAAGTAGATTGGAAAATCAATTTGCATGACGACTTCATACTCATAAGCTCCCATATCACAACGAGGTCCATCGACCCCATCCCCATCGATCGGGCGGGGGAAGCCGCGTTGATCGGTTGCGGGGCAGTTTGTTGGATCGCCAGCATCAATGGCAGGGCTGCCCGCACCCAAGGCATGGGTGAGGGTAAATCCACCATTATCTGCCAGGGGACCCAAAAGCGGATCCGCGTTGATGTTACCAATGCCAGCCCAGCCACCCTGGATGTCACTATACGTGATTGTTACAGTGCTGAGAGGCTGATTGAAAATTTGGTCGGGTGTGTTGCCCCAGAGGATTGAACTTGTCACCACCGGCTTGGTGCTGGAAAACAAATTGGCCATTCCACCGCCATTACCGGCTGAATTCCCTATAAAGGTGATATTAGTCATAGTGGGGCTACTGTCATCATTAACCATCCCACCGCCGTAGTAAACGGCAGAATTGCCGCTGAAGGTGACATTGGTCAGGGTCGGGCTGCTATAGGAATTCGACATCCCACCGCCTGATCCAAAATCTCCGGTGGCTGTATTGTTGCTAAAGAGGACATTGTTTAGGACGGGAAAGCTATCCTCATTGAACATAGCTCCGCCAGAAGTTATAGCAGTATTTCCAGCAAAAGTCACGTTGGTGAGTAGCGGACTGCTATCGTCATTGTAAATAGCCCCGCCTCGAATTGTCGCCGAGTTTGCGCTAAATATAACACTACCCAGTGAGGGATTGCTGTATAAGTTGAACATGCCGCCTCCACTTTGGGCTGAGTTGCCAGTGAGGGTCACGCTGGTCATAGTGGGATTGGAATTGTCGTTGTATATCGCTCCGCCTTGGAATGCCGAATTACTTACAAAGGTTACATTGGTCAGAGTTGATTGACTGTTGATGTAGTTTGTAATGCCCCCGCCACATGGTGCTGTGTTGCCGCTGAAAGTCACATCCGTAAGGCTGGGACTGCTTTGATTATTGAACATTCCACCACCGCAGACAGTCGCAGAGTTGCCGGAGAAAGTAACATTAGTTAAATTAGGGCTGCTTAACCAGTTGTACATGGCTCCGCCAGACGTAGCGGAATTATTACTGAAGATTAGATTCGAAAGTGTGGGTCCGCTGGAATCGTAGTTGTATATCCCGCCACCCAAAAGATCAGGTGTGGATCCTGCGTCAGCATTACCGGCAGTGATGGTAAATCCGTCCAGAATCGCGGTGGCATCCACTATGCGGCCTGTGACCACGTGATAGCTGTTGTCGGAATTATCGCCTTCAATCCCAATATCACCACTTAGAATCGTTTCATTGGCTTCCCAATCGCGCTGCTCCCAGGTCGGATCGCCACTATCTGGAAAACCACCATAAACTGCAACTCCATTCTTTAGCTGAAAGGAGAGATACCTATCAATCTCACCAGTCGGATCAGGCTTGTAAGTGCCCGCTGCAACCCAAATCTGATCACCAGGTTCCGCCCAGTAAAGAGCGGGATTTAGCTCGCAAGGGTCTGCCCAGGAAGAGCAGGTGACTCCTGTTCCAGCTGGTTTGACGTATAAAATACTGCCTTGGATTTGAGACTGGGCGGAAGAAGCTGAAGTGCTGGTCCAACCACTATTTAGAAATAGAATTGCTGTGATAATGAGGGTGATTAAAACTGCATATTTGATCTTCATTAAGATATCTCCCTTGTTTTGAATCTTGCGGAAAATCAATGCAAGCTCTAGACTTCTTGACAAGCAAGGGGGTCGTGTGTTGAATATATCCTGCCTTAAATAAACACGCAAAAATATGTACAGCTTTTGTACAATGCTCGGTATTTTCTTCTGTTACCTCTACCTATATGGGGATAATAACTCTGGATGTGAAGCGGGCAGTACTTGCCCCCACCCTGCTAACTCGACAAACAACGATTTATTTACCCAAGGCGGGCACGGCGTCCCGCAGGGGGAGGCTTTGCACTGCCGTGCCCCTACCCTGGGATCTCGCCGGTGTCCGGACACCCTCCACTTCGTTGCGGGCACAGTCCGCGCGAGGTCGTTGACCGACTGGTCTCCGGTTATTATTGCGGATGGGCACAAGGCCCATCCCTACTTTGAAGCAAAAAACACTACCTCAGGATCATCGGTAAGTAAAGTGGAAATCCTGGTTCGGTAGCCCCATACTCATACGCACCCATATCACAACGCGGACCGTCCACACCATCCCCATCAACAGGACGTACATAATTACGCTGGTCTGTTGTGGGACAATTGCCTGGATCACCGGCGTCAATAGCAGGGCTCTCGCTACCCAGGGCATGCGTCATTGTAAAGCCGCCATAATTCGCCAGGGGACTCAGGAGCGGGTCCTGGTTGATATTGCCCTCACCGGCGTATCCACCCATTACATCACTGTAGGTCACCGTTGGCAGGCTGGTGTCGTTGAAGATTTGGTCCGTGTTGTTTCCCCAAACGATTGTGTTAGTCAGTATGGGGTTGCTGTTAGAATAATTGTAAATCCCGCCGCCATTGGTATCTGCTGAATTTCCAAAAATAGTGACATTCGTCAAAATAGGGCTGCTGTTTCCAGTGTTGCCTATCCCACCGCCATAATCAGCTGCGTTCCCAGAAAATGTGACGTTCGTCAGGTTGGGGCTGCTGTTGTTATAATTCAGCATTCCACCTCCCATGTAGGCCGAGTTTCCAGAAAAGGTGACATTATTCAGCGTGGGACTGCTGTTTTCGCTGAACATTCCACCGCCAGAAGAAGTCGCATTATTTCCCGAGAAAGTGACATTGGCAAGCGTGGGATTGCTGTTGCTTGCATTGCATATTCCACCGCCCCATTCCGCTGAATTTCCAAAAAAGATGCCCTTCGTCAGTGTGGGATTGCTGTTTGAGTTGTTGCCAAGCCCACCACAAAAAATGGCTGAATTTCCAGAAAAGATTAAGTTTATCAGGGTGGGGCTGCTGTTACTTTCATTGGACATCCCACCACCAAAATTATAAGGAATGGACCCATTCGCATTCCCCCCGCTAATGGTGAACCCATCCACAATAGCACTAGCGTCAACCCCACTCCCGACTACCACTCGATAGCTGTTGTCGCTGTTTTGACCGATTGTGCCAATATCCCCGCTGAGGGTGGTGAGGTGGGTCGATGGATTACGGGATGCCCAATTTCCGCCTGCCGTGGGGAAGCCGCCATAAATCGCGACACCATCTTTCAAATTGAAGGAGATTGTGCGGTCGGTGCCGGCGGTGGGTTTGTAGGTTCCCGCAGCAACCCAAATCTGGTCACCAGCTTGGGAAAGGCTGAGCGCAGTTTGCAAGTTACAAGGATTTGTCCAGGCAGAGCAATCTCCACTGGCAACCGGAAGGACGTAACGGATCGCACCCTGGGTTTGGGAATTGGTGGACTTGGCTAAAGCGTTATTCCAGCCACTGGTGACAAAAAGAAAAACTGCGAGCGCAAGGACGACCAAAACCACATTCTTGGCTTTCATGCAGATACCTCCCTCAGTTTTGAACGTTCGCCATCAACAGAAGAAATCGACAGGCTTTGATCGACCAGTAGACGGGCTTATAAAATCAGTCCACTCCTGGCTGAAAATGGATTAGTGTCTTTAGGGTAACATCTACTATTATAAACTTCTTTTGTAATCTGAATCAATATTTTTAACTTTTTGACTTCCAGTCTTCACCACTTTCAAACCCTCGCTTCTCGAATTTGGACAACTGCTCCCCTGCTTCGTTGCGGACACCAGCACTCATCTGTCCGATGACGGTCAGGATGCTGAGCGCGAATCTGGGCAACCGGAAAAAGGAATTAAAAAATGACGATAATCACTTATTCATAAGTGGTCTGGAAGGGTCAGAGAAAACCTTTGTCACTCAGACTTCAAACAACCAGCACTATCAAGAAATCTTCCCTACATCACGAACAATTTCGACCAGTTGTTTGCCAGCACTATCCCAATTTAGTTCCCGCATAAAACGTTGTTGTGCATTAGTTCTAAACAATTGGTATCGCTCTGGGGTTTCCATGAGAGACTTGATCGCTCCATAGTAGGCACTGGAGTTACTTCCAGCCGGGAGAACCAGCCCGGTTTGTTCGTGGACAACGGTCGTTGCCAATCCCCCTACATTGTTGGTAATGGTGGGCACGCCAAATGCAGCTGCTTCACTGATAACAATTCCTGCCGCATGAAAACGTGAGGGATGCAAAAGGAGTTGCGCCCACAAAAAATTACTGAAATATTCTTTCAGTTTTTCTGGATTTTCTTTATCATAAACGCCCATAAACCGGGTATGAGTCGTATCCTCACCTTTCATACCGACAATTCTAAGTGCTGCAGGAATCCCTGCTGCATTCAATTCATTCACGGTCTCGATCGCGATATCCACACCACGCAGGTATGGGCGTTTCCCTACAAAGAGTAACCTCAAGGGAGCAACTAACTCTTTTTGTTCCATCCCACCATCATGGAGGCTCTCCGCCGGAACAAAAGCTGGGATCGGAAAAACGATTACCTTGCTGCTTGGTATACCGTACTCTTTAACAATCAAATCAGCATTTGCCTGGCTGTAGGTTATGATCCTGGAGGCCTTGTTGACGACTTTTCTTTCCCAGTTCTCCATCAAACGATAACCCACGCGTGAAAATTCTCCTGCCAGCCCTTTGCTGAAAGGGACTATCGAATCACACATATAAACCAGGGGAACACTTACATCCACGTCCACTAAAGGCGCACTATATTTGGTGAATATGACATCAGGCTTTGTTTTCTGAATTGCGGCATTGATGATATCCGCGCTTTTTTGAATATATGAGTGGGAATACTTGATCAGGCGCTTTTTTGAAAATTTACCATAAAGCTGCATCACAGCCTTTTCATGCCGCAAGGGCGTAAAATTCATTGGACCGACCAGATCCAGCTCTATATCAGGTTGCTTATCCAGTGCCATGTACGCTCCAAAATCATTACCACTGTATTCATTTTGCGAGCGTGGGTCCCACCTGCCAGCGACATATAACACCTTCATAATTCCACCTTTGCTTGTTCAGTCATTTCAGGAGGTAGATGTCTTAAGTTTGATCAAGTCATCTGCTGTCATCAAAGATACTATTTTTTCCTTTAAGGAATTCTAGCATATAGAAATTTTTGTTGTACCGAAATTCATCTATTTCAAGGTTGTGAATTTCACCAGATTCTCCATCAACGAGGCACATCAGCCTTCATTAATTGATCCGCTTCGTGATACCACCACCAGTAAGCTGGACATAGTTGCAGGGCGGAATGGTACGTAGTACACCACTCCGCCAATAACAGGATTCAAACAATCCGATCATTTGATCAAAGTCCGTGCTTTTCAAAGATGTTGTCGGAGTGAGCCCGCGAGAGATGTTATAGGGATAGAGGATTTGAAGCGGTCTCATTCCAACCTACGAAAAGACTGCCTGTTATTGGCTGGATTGCGCATGTCAACTGGACCCAAGGCCCAGCCCTACGGTGGGGGTGTTGCGAAGGTGGGAGCGAAATCTTTATTAATCAAGTCGTCGTGCTCGAAGAGTACCCGCGGCCTGCCCCGTGTAATTTTGCGGGTTTCAACCTGACAGCTAAAAACCTACCTTTGTTGCCTGTTTATCCCAATCAAAATTTATTACTGATCGCTCTCCTATTCAATCGAAAAAGGTTTGCTGTAATCAACCGTGACCATCTTTTCGGGCCGCACGCGAATGATGACCGTCTCCCAGGCTTTGCTCAACCTCTCCGCGAACGCCCTGGCTTGAGCAGGATCATCGTAATATCTTTCCAGGATTCTGACCCGCTTTTCGAGCACATCCTCAAAATCAAGCTCAGCTTCGCCATACACCAACACGGATTGCAGCACTGGTTCCTCCGTGTCGATCAGCACGGTGACGTGCTGATCGCGCTGAATGTTCTGGATTTTGTGCGCCCTCACCTGCGTTCCAAAAAGAAACTCCCCACCGTGATAATGATAATAGATCGGTGTGGCGTGAATGGAGCCATCCTCGTTCAAAGAGCAAAACCTTGCCAAAAGCGGCCGTTCAAGGAAAGCTTGAATTTCCATCGCATTCTCAAATGGCGGAGCTTGCGGGTGTTTCTCACCCTTATGTTGCCTTGGCACGGTACTCATTTCGGCTCGTAAATTTTTCAATGCAATACCAAGGGTAAAAATATACCAAATGTCACCACCGGGTCAAACAGTTCAAAGTCGAGCCCATACAGATTTGCGCCGCCTGCGATGCTCACCAGGTCAGGCTCGCTGCCCATGTCGGGTCCGTCGTACCAACCGCTCGGTTCGCCCGGATCGGGTGGTCCACCGCCGTCATCATCCACATCCATGAACCCTCCGATATAGAAGTCCCCATCCGGGAGCCCGCCGAAGGCATACAAATCGTTGCGGTAGATCCAGTAACTCGCAAATGGTGGATCCACGAGGTTTTCGTGCAAGGAAACATAGATCTTGTGCCAGTTGGGCTGTGTTCCTGCGTAAGTGACCGTCCCCATGACTGAACCAATCTCATCAACGACCGTCATCGGGGTAAGCGCGATATCCGGGTCATCATCCCCAACGCCCAGCTGCCCTTCAGAATTGTAGCCCCAGCATTGCATGCTGCCATCATTTAACACCGCGCAGGTGTGGTTGCCTCCCCCAGAAATGGCAACAGCTGGCGCACTCAACCCCACCACCGGAACTGGAACCAGCCGGTTAGTGTCAATGGTGCCGTCCCCGATCTGACCGTAACCGTTATACCCCCAACACTTCACAGACCCATCAGCTGTCAACAACGCGCAGGCGTGGTAATCGCCTGCGGCAATGGCTGAGACGCCGCTGGCCAGCCCACTCACATCCACGGGCACCGGGCTGTTTGTGGTGCTGTTGTTCCCCAACTCGCCATCCCCGTTGTATCCCCAGCATTTCACACCACCGCCAACTGTCAGACCACAGGTAAACAGTCCCCCACCCGCGATATCTGCCATGGTGCCGTTCACTAGCCCGGTAACTTGCACTGGCAGGTTGCTGTTGGCTAGCGGCGCCCCATTCCCCAACTGCCCCCACGTGTCAGCGCCCCAACAGAAAGCTGCCCCGTCTGTGGTGATGGCGCAAACCTGGCTGGCCCCACCCACCGAGATCTTCGAAACGGTGCCAATCGTGACCGTGACAGGTGAATAATTTTCATTTGTGTCCGTGCCATTCCCCATTTGCCCGTAACCACCCAGACCCCAACAATACGCCTGTCCTGCCGTGGTAACTCCGCAGGTTGTGTTTCCACCGGCAGAAATGAGGGAGGGATTGGCAAAGTTGACCACATGGACGGGTAATCCGTCATGCTCGTCCAATCCATCCCCCAACTGTCCGTAGGAACCACTCCCCCAACACCATGTCTCCCCAAGGGAGTTGATCACACAGCCATGATCGTCACCAGCGCTAACTTTCAGAGCGTTATCTGTCAGTCCCAGCGGGCGAATTGGGAAGGGGAAGAATTCTCCCGGCGTAGTGGTACCCAACTGCCGGTAGCCCTCTTCGTTGTAACCCCAACAAACACTTGCGCCAGCGTTTGTGATGGCACAGGTGTGGGCGTACCCCAGATCCAATTGGGCATAGGTGATAGCTTGAGGGCTTACCGCCGACAGGTTCACGGCGGCAGATCGATTGAATGGCAATAGCCCAAATAAGAAAATGGCTGCCAGGAGAAATACGCGTTTCTTGCTCATCATGGACCTCCTTGATGCTGTTTGTGAAGGAACAATAGGAAACGTTGGCGCCAGCCTGGCGTGGCTTCCCTCCCCAGCAGAAGCCACTTGATTCATGCTGGTGAAAAAAATTACGAATGAATGGATTGGATATATAGACTATACAACACCCGGGCTCAGGAATCAATATCCTTCGTGGGGTAAATGGAATGGCTGATCTGGATAGCCTCATATCTCCAAAGCATGTTTCTTATGGCGTTCCCAATGAAACCACAAAGGCAATGAAATCGTCAGGTCGGTTTTGTTACCAAACCACATTTTCCTGTTCGGATTTTGTATTTTGCACTCAATTTGCTATACTCTAATAGTTCCCAAATTAATCAAAAAAAGAGGCGGTGCGTATGAAAACAATTCGTGTTTTCCTGGCATTTTCCACAACGTTGTTGTTGCTTATTGCTTCACCCGCACCAGCCTTAGGTGTGGTTGAAGTCCATAGCGTCTACCTACCAATAGTTTCAGTTCCCTGCCCCATGCCGACCCTGTTTACTCCTGATGAAGGCGCGCAGCTGGACACGCTCATCCCCACATTCAATTTTGCGGTCCCAATCGCTGGGGGAGTGACCGGGGCTGGGTTGGAAATTTCAGCGAACCCCAACTTCATGCCCGTGGAATATTCCATTGGATATTTTGGAGGTGGTGGCGAATTTACCTGGAAGCTCAATTACAACCTTGCACCCGCCACAACCTACTATTGGCGCGCTGAGACTGAGTGCGGAAGTTCCTCGCAAGCTTACTCAGAGGTCAGGACTTTCGCCAGCGGTTCGGGAGGCGTGATCCTGCCTGCTCCTGTTTTGCTCTCCCCTTCCGACGGGAGCACCACGGATTCCAACATCGTCACGTTTGAATGGAACCCAGTGGTTGACGCGGAGAGCTATCAACTTATGTACCGGGAAGAGGGCTCTTGGTGGTATCTCGTGGAATTGACGGATACTCAAAGCACCCGCACGTTGCAGCCTGGCAAAAACTACATTTGGTACGTTGAAGCAGTGAATGCATACGCGGTCGGGGTGGCTTCTGAGGTCTGGGATTTTAGCACGCCTTAGCCGCTGAAGGATCTTTTCGTACGGAGGGGGCTCGTGTATGACACCACATAGGTGACAATTTGTTACAGGACATGGGTTACACTTTTTG
>DAOOPV010000036.1:0-23848 GCA_035388405.1 Anaerolineaceae bacterium | reverse complement strand
TCATCGCGCTCTGGACAATCTGACCCCTAAACAGTATATTGAACGTAATCACCCTGACCTAACCTCAGCATCGTCTCATATGTATTGAACCCATTCAACCTCTTGACCTCAACCCAATTCTGCCTATAATTGCAGCAATCGATCAATTAAAGACATTGACGAGGACTAGTAGCCGCAAAGACGGTGGCACAGAGAGCAGGAGTTGCTGAGAACCTGCCCACACGAATGCGTCGAATGGACCTTTGAGTTGCAAGGAGAAAGCCTAAAGGCAAGTACCCAATGCCGGAGATGCCACCGTTATCAGGGTAAAGGGTATCGCGACTTCGTCGCCGTACTCGAAAAGAGTGAAGCTGGCTTATTCCCTGTGTGCATCACCAGGGAGTTTTTGATTAAAGTAGGCTGGTTTAACCGGGGTGGCACCACGGATTGCTGACACATTCGTCCCCAGTGGATGGATGTGTTTGATTTAAAACCAACAACCGAGGAGAATTGCCATGACGAACCAGGAACAAACCCGATACCACTTGAGCGAAAGCGATATCCCGCGCTTTTGGTACAACATGAACGCGGATAGCCCCGTTGCTCCAACGCCTGTGTTCAACCCCGCCACCCGAGAACTGATCACCAAAGACGCGCTCGAAGCCCTTTTCCCGCTGGCTCTGATTGAGCAGGAAACGACGATGGAACGCTACGTGCCCATCCCGGAAGAAGTGCGCGAGATTTATAAGCTTTACCGCCCAACCTCCCTGATCCGAGCGCGCCGTCTGGAAAAATCATTGGATACTCCAGCCCATATTTACTTTAAGTATGAGGGGGAATCTCCAGCTGGCTCTCATAAACTAAACTCAGCCATCCCACAGGCCTTTTTCAATATGATCAGCGGTACCCACGCGATGACCACCGAGACAGGTGCAGGTCAGTGGGGCAGCGCCCTGGCGATGGCGTGCCAAATGTTTGGGATCGACCTGGAAGTGTTCATGGTCAACGCTTCGTTCCTGGGCAAACCTTACCGCCGTGTGATCATGGAAACATATGGGGCGCAGGTCTTTGCCAGCCCTTCCATGCAGACAAAAACGGGTCGAAGCTACCTCGAAAAACGTCCTGATCACCCCGGATCTCTCGGCATTGCCATCTCCGAGGCGGTTGAGGTGGCTGCGGAATCGGGAGGGAGAAAGAAGTATGGTTTGGGCTCAGTCCTCAATCACGTTATGCTGCACCAAACGATCATCGGCGAAGAAGCCCTCAAACAGATGGACCTGGCAGGAGAATATCCGGATGTGGTTATCGGCTGTGTGGGGGGTGGCTCCAACTTCTCGGGTTTGGCGTTTCCATTTTTGAGGGAAAACCTGAAGGATGGTCAGCGTACCCGGCTGCTGGCGGTTGAACCAACCGCCACGCCCAGCCTGACCAGGGGCACCTACGGTTTCGATTACGGCGACAGCGCTGGAATTGTGCCAATCCTCAAGATGTACACTTTGGGAAGCGATTTCGTCCCAGACTCCATCCACGCCGGCGGTCTTCGTTACCATGGCATGTCACCCATCCTGAGCGGGCTTTACAACGCAGGGCTGGTGGAAGCCGTGGCGGTGGAACAACGGGCGGTGTTTGAAGCTGCGATCCAATTTTCGCGCGCTGAAGGCATCTTGCCCGCGCCAGAGTCTTCCCATGCCATCCGCGCAGCCATCGACGAAGCCCTCGACGCGCGAGAGAAGGGCGAGAAGCGCGTGATCCTCTTCAATCTCTCCGGGCATGGAATGCTGGACCTTAGCGCGTATGACCAATACCTGCATAATGGCATGATCAACGGCAAGGTCTCTGACGCTCAGCTTGATGGGCTCTCCGAGCGACTGCCGAAAGTTCATTTACCCGGATAAGAACAAAGGAACACAAACGCCTGATGTCTTATAAGAATCAAACAGAGGGCTGGTATATTGAAGCTACTCAAAAACAAGAAAGAGGAGAACGATGAAACCTTATTACACGAACATTGAAAAAGACACTAAAGAAAACACCGACTTCCAGCGCGTCCTTTATTCCGGAAAATTGCAGCTGGTTTTGATGTCCCTTGAACCCAAAGAAGACATTGGACAGGAAGTGCACGACGATGTAGATCAATTCTTCAGATTTGAAGCTGGTGAAGGCAAGGTGGTCACCAAAGATGATGAGATAACGGTGAAGGATGGCGATGTGGTGGTCATTCCTGCGGGGACGATCCACAATATCATCAATACCTCCGCGACGGAACGCCTTTCGATGTACACCATCTACTCTCCAGCCAACCATCCGCATGGCACAATTGCCCATACGAAGCAAGAAGCTGAAGAGCTCGAGAAGAACTATCCTCCCGAATTCCAGCACTAACATTAGAAATTGGAATAACCGCAAGACCCGGCAAAACGCCGGGTCTTTGTAATTTTTAAATAAAACCCATATTTCCCCCAGTCCAATTGATAATCCCTGATTTTGTGAGGATATTTCCATTATGATCTCACAGAACCCACACACCGTACTAAAAGCAAAAATATCGCGTATAATTTATTTATCCATTCGTTTTGAAAAGAATAAAAGGTGAAACCATGAAAAAAATCATGTTCGTCATCGTCATATTGGTCTTGTTAACCGCATGCGCTCCCGCCCCAACATACGACATCCAGGCCACAATTGCGATGGGAATGGATCAAACCCGTGCTGCGGAACCAACCGCCACTTTCACGCCGGAGCCAACACCAGATATCCAAGCTACAATAAATGCTGGGATTGCGGCTACTCAGGCAGCGCAACCCAGTCCGACCTCTCCACCAACCCCAACCTCCCCACCAATCCCAACCGAAACAGACATACCGCAAGTTGAGGCATCCTATGCAGCTTTTTTAGACAATTACAAGGCAAATTTTGAGGCAATGAAGTCAAAAATGAGTACACCGGTGACTTCCACAATACACAAGATTGACTTTGAGGAAAACGAGTTGGGAACGAGTACCCTTTGGATTGAAACCACGGGATACGCATCTGATATCAGCGCCACGCTTTTAGGTTACACCATAGGTGTACTTACCGGACTGATATCAGAGCAACCTGGTGACTCAGATTATGTGCCCATTGTGCTGCCTGAGGACCTTGAGTTAGTTCGACTGGTATTCAGAGACGAAGCTCTGGTTGAACGCGGCCACTTCTTTACAACCTGGGCTGAAATGTTGGACTACAACAATAAGCGGATTGAGTTCATAGATATGTTCAACAATTCTGATTGGGATTTGCCATAACCGTTATATAGACACAACAAGACCATCACAAGCCAGCGCTTCCCTTGATTGATACTTTCAAGATGATCAATGAAGGCTTTCGTGATCGCTGCTGAAATGCCACCTTCGCTTGTCGCCGAATTTTTAAAGATACAATTCTCTGCCCGTTTTGTAACCCCTGCTTTTGGTGACATACCTGGTCCATATCCCATACCTAACACAGCACCAGTACAATTTTGCTGTTTTTGAACATTTTCACTTTGCTCTTACACACCTGATTCCCACTTGACAATTTCGCGGATTATTGTGATATACTAATCCTCCGCGTCTCGAGCAGGTTGAGGCGCTTATATTACGTAAGCACTTGAAGGGAAGTAACTATGAACCACACAGAATTGTTGAAGTCTGTTGAAGCCGAGAAAAACGCCAATATCCCGGATCTGTTCCCCGGCGATACCGTCAGCGTACACACAATCATTAAAGAAGGCGATCGCGAACGCATCCAGGAATTCAAGGGTGTGGTGCTCTATGTGCGCGGTAAAGCCAACGACGGCACTTTCACCGTCCGCCGTGTTGCCAGCAATGGTATCGGCGTTGAGCGTACCTTCCTCTTCAATTCCCCCCGCGTATCAAAAGTGGTGGTCGAACGCCACAACAAAGTCCGCCGTGCCCGCCTGTACTTCCTGCGCGAACGCACCGGCAAGAGCGCTCGCCTGAAGCAGCGTTTTTAGACCGCGGTTTTTTCCTCTGCACTTTAAAAGCCTTCTCCGTTTCTTCATTAGACGGGAAGGCTTTTACATTTAACTTTACTGGAGAACTATATGACAGCACGCATCGCCCTCGCCGCCTTCCGCATCCAAAAACCTGGGAGTACACCCGCTTATTCTTCAAGAGAAGAGCTGGTGCGCGCCATCCTGGCAGCTGGCGGCAGACCGTATCTTCTGCCTTCTGCGCTACCGCTCGACTCTATTCCTGAGGTGCTAAATGAATTTGACGGGCTGTTCATCTCTGGCGGTGGCGATATCCACCCGGATTATTTCAGCGGGGAGATGCACCCGAGCGTGGCTGGGATCGATCGCGAGCGGGATGAGTTCGAACTGGCGCTCTGCCGGCAGGCAGTGGCAATGGATAAGCCTGTATTTGGCATCTGTCGCGGGCAGCAGGTGCTCAATGTGGCGCTGGGCGGCAACCTGGTGGTGGATATTCCCAGCGAGCTACCGGAAGCTGGTCAGCATCAGTGGTGGCCAAACTATCAGCGCAGCCGGCTTTCCCATGCTGTAAGGTTGGAAGATAACAGCCGTTTGTCAGAGATCATGGGCGGCACAAAGTTTGAGGTGAACAGTCTACACCACCAGTCTGTGAAAGATCTGGGGGAGGGCTTGAAGGTTGTGGCAACAGCCCCGGATGGGGTAATTGAAGCTCTGGAAATGCCTGGAAAACACTTTGTGTTGAGCATGCAATGGCATCCGGAGTGGCTGCAGGATTACGAGCCGATGCGGCAGATCTTCAAAGCTTTTGTTCAAGCGAGTAATTCAGGTTTGGGTGGTTGAGATCGATGTGTGACTCGGTCTCCAGAAATTCTTTAATAATCGGAGACCTGAGGTCAATTCCCGTGCTCGGCCTGCCCACACGCGCTTTCAGCGCTGGGGTGCTTCGCAAGACGCCAGCACAATCCTATTGCCTGCAAATACTCAGCCAATTCATCCCCTTCCCTCGAGGGGGGCACGAACGATCTGCATCCACCCCCCAATTTAATGGTTTGAAAATCGCAATTCGATGTTGCCTGTCATTCTGAGCCGCTTTTGCGAAGAATCTAATTAACAATCAGATCCTTCACTGCGTTCAGGATGACAAGGAAAGACAGACTGCTTTTGCCATATTAAAACCTTTATACTGCGTTTTTGGAGCAGGTAGCGTATACTCTGCGAGTACCATGTCCTGGTTCCAACTGACCTAACAGCGTGCTACAATAAACGCATGACCAACACAGATGCACCGATTGGCGTTTACGATTCCGGGGTGGGCGGTCTCTCGGTGTTGCGGGCTATCCACAGCCGGTTGCCCAATGAAACCACGCTCTACTTTGCGGATCAGGCTAAAGTGCCCTACGGTGAACGACCCCTGGAAGAGGTGCGTCAACTTGCTGAGGGAGTCACGCGGATGATGATGAGTCAGGGTGTAAAGCTGATCGTCATCGCCTGCAACACCGCTTCAGCCGCCGCGCTTAAACACCTGCGTGCTCTTTACCCGGAATTTCCCTTCGTAGGTATGGAGCCAGCGGTCAAACCAGCAGCAGAGCAAACCCTGAGCGGCAAGGTGGGCGTGCTGGCGACACCATCCACTTTTCAGGGGGAGTTGTACGCCTCAGTAGTGGAACGCTTTGGAAAAGACGTCCAGATCTTTGAGGCAACCTGCCTGGGACTCGTGAAACAGATTGAACGGGGTTACCTGCACACCTATCTAACCCGCAGTATCCTCCAACAGGCAATCCAACCCATGCTTGCTGAGGGCGTTGATACGCTTGTGATGGGTTGTACGCATTTCCCCTTCGTGATTCCGCTGATCCAGCAAATTGCGGGAGAGAACGTGCGTGTGATTGATCCGGCGCCTGCCATTGCCCGTCAGACCGAGCGTGTTTTGATCCAACATTACATCCTCCGGTCTTCGAATGATCAGCCGTTTCAGCGCTACCTCACCAGCGGAGATCCTACGCGCTTTTCCCGATTGCTGGGGCAGTTGCTGGGCGTTCAAGCGCGACCAGAAAAATGGAGTTGGGTGGGGGACTCGCTGCGGCACGGTTGACCCTCCGAAGCGACCGAAATTTAGTTTTTCCTCATGATAAGATTGACCCATAAAAAAACTGCCAACGAGGTCCCAATGACAGAAGTCCCGATTCAATGGTTGCAGAACCAACACGCGCTTGAGAACCCCAAATCCAAATTAGCGGCAGAACTCTTCCCTGCTGGATTACCCCAACAGGTCCGCCGGTTGCATAGCGAAATTCCAGGTTATCGCATGAGCCCGCTAAAGAGCCTGCCCCGCCTGGCACAGCGCATTGGTGTCGGCGGCATTTGGGTCAAAGATGAATCAGCAAGGCTTACACTGAATTCCTTCAAGGTACTTGGTGGAGCGTACGCTATCTACAAAAAACTCCTCCAGCGTGGAGGCTTCAGCGACCAGGAGATGACCCTGCGCGACCTGCTGCACCTGGAGGGTGGAAGGCGTGAAAAACTTGGACATCCCACCTTTGCTACGGCAACGGATGGCAATCACGGCACCGGTGTGGCTTGGGCAGCCAGCAAGATGGGTTTGCCCTCTGTGATATATGTGCATTCTCTCACCACGCAAGACCGCATACGCGGGATCCAGCGCCAGGGTGGGCGGGTAGTCGTGGTGGATGGAAATTACGACGACGCAGTGCGCCAGGCTTCGCTTGACGCGCAGAAAAACGGCTGGGAAGTGATCTCCGATACCTCGTGGGAGGGGTATGAGGACGTGCCAAAGTGGATCATGCAGGGCTATGCCACCATGTTTGTTGAAGCACAGGAGCAATTTGCTGCCCAGGGGATTCAAAGACCAACCCATTTACTGGTGCAAGCAGGCGTTGGGTCGCTTGCGGCAGCAGCCATCGGGTTTTATTCGGTGCTTTTTGAGGATAATGTGCCACTTTCCCTGGTGGTGGAGCCGACTGAGGCTGCCTGCCTGTTTGAATCAATGCGCATTGGTGACGGCAAGCCCCATAGCGTCACCGGTGAATTGGATACCATCATGGCTGGACTGGCTTGTGGCGACCCCAATCCGCTTGCGTGGGAAACGCTTTACAACTGTGCTGATTATTTTGCCAAGTGTCCCGATTATGTGGCGGCTAAAGGCATGCGCGTCTATTCCGTGCCGCTGGCGGACGATCCATTCATTGTGTCCGGGGAATCCGGCGCGGTTACGTTGGGGGCTCTGATGTACCTGATGGAGTTTGAAGGCGCGCGCGATCTGCGCGACGCCATGGGGCTGAACCAGAACTCCCAGGTGCTGCTGATTAACACCGAGGGCAACACCTCCCCGGATGAATTCCGCAGCGTGGTGTGGGAGGGCAGCCTTCCCGTGCCGGAAGAATATAAAATCCACGCTAAAGAAGAAGAATAAGACCTGCTGCTGGAATTTTGGTAATTACAACAAAAAACAGCCCTGTTACCCAGGACTGTTTTCGTCTATTAAGGGGTTTTCTAACCGATTGTGGGTAAAGCGGACTTCGCGGCACAGATAATTCCCACCAAACCCCGGCCAGTGTGAGCTCCGAGGGCAGTTCCGAGGGTCACATTTGGCTCCCAGTGGCACTTGAAGACCTTTTCCATGGAAGCCTTCAGTTGCTCTGCGCCCGAAGGGTTGGCTGCGGTCACAATTTGCGCCACAAGTTCGGTGCCTGCGGGGTGAACCTTCTTCACAAGTTCGGTGATTCCATCAATTGCCTGTTGGAATGAGCGTTTCTTTACTTTGTCGTAATACTTGCCGTCCACTTTGCTGACCTCGATCACTGGTTTGATGCCCAACAGGGAAGCCAGCAAGCCTCTCAGATGGCTGATGCGACCACCAGCGATAAGATATTTCAGATCGGGCAAGGTAAAGAAAGTGGAAGTAGCATCCTGTATTTTGCGCAAAGTCTTAACAATGTCTTCCAGTTGATGACCAGCTTTCATCATCGCGGAAGCTGCGCGTAGTTGCCAGCCGGTGCCTGCAGAAAGCGTCAGGGTGTCGATCAAGGTGATTTTTGCTTCAGGAACCAGCTCTGCTGCCTGAACCGCAACATTGAAAGTGGCGCTCAAGCCGGAAGAAAGGTGGATCGAGAGAATTTCCGGATCTTCGGCTGCAAGGCTTTTGTTAACTTCCGCAAACTCACCAACTGATGGGGTGGAGGTTATGGGCATAGTTGGGCTTGCATCCATTAAATTATAGAATTCATCCGGATCAATATCTACTCCAGCGTGGTAGGATACGCCGTTTACATCCACTTTCAACGGAAGCATGGTGATTCCGAGTGATTTGCATTCTTCAAACGAAATGTCCGCCCCACTGTCTGTCACAATTTTCATATTATCCTCTTTTGTATTCAGGGTGGCTGTTGTATTAAATACGAGCAAAAACAGGTCGGACTTTCAGCCATCCACCAATATTTATTATAACTGGAAAAAGAAAGGGGAAAATCTAAACACGGCAAAAATTATACAAGTTTCATCGACATTCAAAACAGCCCCGGGATCTTCCCAGGGCTGTTAGGTTGTGCGTATGTTAAGCGCTTAGCGCTTTGTACCAGGCTTGAATCACTTTGCGGTTGCGCTTTTCAAGCGTTTGAGTCATCTGGTTGATTTTTGACAGGATATCGACAATGCTCCAGCCTTGATTGGAGATAACCTCTCTCACTGCCTGTTCGGTGTGTTCGCTCAGGCGCGATTGACATAGCATGTCCACCAGGTGCCAGGCGGAATGCGCGTTCCGAAGCGTGTCAGCGGTGAGATCCTCGAGCTTCTTGAGCACTTCCGCCATCATGCGCTGCCCGACCTTCAGGTCAGCCGCTTCGATGTAAACCCGATTGATGGGTTCGGTGCCAGAGGCACGCATACGCAGGTAGTAGTGGTCATCCCCGCTTTGGTCGCTGAGCTGCATTTCCACCAGTTCATAACGAATTCCGCCGAGATAATCGATGTTCAATCCAGCAACCTTCAATCCGTCCTCGCCGACATGATCCGGCAGGTCGAGGTAGTAATCAATGAAGGCTTCTTTTGCCTCGAGAGGCGCGTCCACGTCTGAGCGACCAGCGTGGGAGGTTGGGTCTGAGGAAGTGCCATACGATTCCCAAAGTCCGGGTAGACTGACCAATTCGTCCCAGATTTCCTCCAGCGTACCCAGTGGTTTTTCGGGACGGGTGCCGTAATAAGCGAGCATGTCCATGATCAGGATGTTAGCCCAGGGTCCGTCCTTATCCGTAATATGACCGCGCGTGGTCAGACCAGAGGATTCCTCGCCGCCAATCAGAATGCGGTCGCGCCAATCATCCGGAAGAACTTTGAGGTTGTTATACGCGGCATCTGTGCGGCGGATCTCTTCGATGTATTTGATCCCTACTGGCACCGCAAAAGCATTTTTGAGGCTGCGTGAGGCGATATTCCCCACGCGGCATTTGTAAATCCGCTGCCCAACGTATCCCGGCAGTGCGCCTTTCGCGGGTTTATTAACCTCGTTGTTTGGGATCATACCTGCCAGCACCTCGAGCAGGGGCGAACCGGTCTGAGTGGCAATCACACGCCCAGTGATCCCGCGGTCCACGCCCAAATAGCGCAGCAGCATCGGCAGGATCTGGTTGGGTCGGAAGTAAACGCCGCCCTTGTCCACGACCCCATAGCGGTCGGCGTCGGTGTCCATGCCCATCCCGATCTGCGCGCCAGTTTGCGCGACGGTCTCTTTGAGCAGCTGGTTGAAGGGCTCTTCGGGGTTGGCATAATCCTGACCGCCCAGGTCTGGATCAACATTGGCGTGAATGACTGTGTAGCGCACGCCTGCTTCGCCAAGCAAACGGGTGAGGTAACCGCGCCCAGAGCCGTGCATCTCATCCACCACCACCATTTTGTCAGCAAAGAATTGGCGGATGCGGTCAAAATCGATCGGGATGCGGGCATTGCCATTACCGTTATTCTTGATCCATTTGACATAGTCGTCGAGAGGGTCAAAGCCCTGCACCAGCCCGCGTGCGCGGGCATCCTCCACATCGCTTTGACCGCCGGTGTGGTCAGTCAACTGGAGTTCGTTGATGCGAAAGGCAATGAAATCAGTCACGTTGGTAGGCGCGGGATATCCCAGTCGGGGATTGAATTTGATGCCCTGCCACTCCGGAGGGTTGTGGCTAGCGGTGGCAATGATCAATCCGGCTACTTCGTCTTTCGGCAGCACCTCGGTCTCATAAAAAGCCAGGGCAGGTGTGGGCACGTCGCGCGTGCCGACATGCACGGTGAAGCCGTTGGCAAGGCAGGTTTCCGCGGTCCACTGCGTGACCACGTCTGAGTTGCGGCGGGTGTCATGCCCGAGAACAACGACTTTACCTGCGAGGTCTTCAGCGCCGACAAAAGCGGGCACGTTTTCGTTGTTCAGAAAGTCGCACACAGCCTGTACGACCTGTCGGGCACGGGTCTCTGTAAAGTCGTATCCCCACCGCCCACGAACACCGGATGTGCCAAAGCGCAGATATTTGCGGTCGTAAATTTCGCGCAGCAGCCCCTTTTTCCCTGCTAATCCCAACAAGATGGTATCCCAGGTGCGAAGTCGCAAGGCAAACAGGCGCTCGAAAATATTCCCGATTTGGATCACCCGGTATGCCATAAAGCGGTCCGGGTCAATTTTGTCGTCAAGGCTATCAAGCAGGGGCAGGATCTCGTGGCTGATGGCCTGCGAGATGCTGGCAAAGACCGGGCTTTGGAGGTAAACCCTGGCAATTGCAATGGCTTTGCGGCGCATGTCGCCTGAACTGGGCAGATAATCCTCATCGATCTGTGCCCGGAACACCTTACTTGCCTCGTCCTTTGCGAGGACTAGCTCCAAACGACCTTGGGTGCCCGTGGCAGCCAGGGTGAGGAGCAGACTAAAAATGCGCGAGGAGGTGACGATATCCTCCCCGATGATGGCAGAGTTATCGATCAGCCAGGTTTCCAGTTGCGAAAGAAATGCATTCATTTCCGCAATCGCGGGCTGCCAGCTTTGGGGTTTATCTGCCACCAGGATGGCACGGTTGAGGCGGTTAAATTCTGTTGCCAGTCCTGCACTGAATTCAGAGGTTCCAGTAGTCAGTTGCATTTATTCTCCTTTTATTTTTTAGCTTCAGGGCGGGGAACCAAGCCCCCGGCGGAAGCGTTGAGCACTTCGATTTTTGCACCAGGCGGCGTGCCCGTCTCTCGTTGGACTACGTCGCAGACTTCCCAGCAGATCACTGCCAGTTCGTGGGTGCTGTGGCGGGTGTCGGTTTCGATCATCAAGCGGTATTTAGGCTCCGTGCCGGAATAACGCGAATTGAGCTGCACCAGGCCAGGTAAACGGTTTTTAATCTCTTCCAGCATAGCCTGTAAAGGAGCCATAGTTTTCAAGTCGAGCTTGTTGGCGACGTTGCAGGATGCTACCAGTTGGGGGTATTTTTGGATCCTGGCAGCAAGCGCCGCCATTGAGGGCTGATCCTGTTGGAGCAGAACACGGAGCATAAAGACTGCTGTGCGCAAGCCATCGCCAGTGCGGTGGCCTTGATCCAGCAGGATGATGTGACCGGATTGTTCACCACCCAAACCAAATCTACCTTCAGAATTGTTCTCAGCCGTCAGACCAAGCAATACCTCGGTCACATATTTGTCCCCCACTGGCGTTTGGATCAGTTCAAAGTTGTGTTCCGCGGCATACTGGTGCAGGGATCCGTTAGCCATTACAGTCGTCACCAGTGAGTTAGCCAGCAGCTTGTTCTCCTGGTGCAGCGCGTCTGCCAGGATTGCCAGCATGTGATCACCATCGATCAACTGACCATTTTCGTCCATCAGGATCACACGGTCTGCGTCGCCGTCAAAAGTGATGGCAAGGTCGGCTTGATATTCAGTGATCAAAGCCGCCAGGGCTTCCGGTTTGGAGCGGGCAAATTCTGAACCGGCATGGACGTTGATGTTGACCCCGTCCGATTCCGTGTTAAGCGCAACTACTTCAGCGCCCAATCCCTTGAATAGTTCTGGACCAACACGATAGGCTGCGCCGTTTGAGCAATCCAGCAGGATTTTCATCCCGCTCAGATCCAGACCTTCCTGGGTCGCAAGCAAATCGTCCAGATAGAGGTCGTAGAATTTTGTGCCATCCACGCGGAGTCCAGTTTCGGGCAGGTCCAGGTCCCCTTCGGGCAGAGTCGCGAAATAGGCTTCGATGGCGGCTTCCTGGCTTTCAGAAAGCTTCATACCCTGTGGATTCAGAAATTTAATACCATTTTCTGCAGCTGGATTATGCGACGCGGAAATAACTGCGCCAGCAGTTGCACCAAGCTCGCGCGTCAGCCAGGCAATTCCAGGTGTGGGCAGGATCCCAAGATCCATCACGCGGGCGCCACTGGTGAGCAGACCGCGCGTTAGCGCCTCCTGCAGCAGCGGACCCGAAACGCGCGTATCCCGCCCGATCACGAACAGATCAGGACCAGGTGTTTCCGCGCTGAGCACATACCCAACAGCCACTCCCAGGCGATAAACAAATTCCGCAGTCATCGGCGGCGTGCCAGCTGTGCCGCGGATGCCATCCGTACCAAAATATTGATTGTTTGCCATAAAAGGCTCCTCTATTGAATGGTTATGTCAGCCACGACTGGCAGATGATCAGAAATCATATGTGAGAGAGGTGTGCTGACGATAAAACAGTTGTAATCCACCAGGCGTTTAGCCGGAAAGAAATAAATATGATCTACCGCCCCTGCACGGGGATGGGTGGCGATGCTGTCTTCAGGCTTTAACTGCAGGATGCCGTGCTCTTGCTCCAGCATATCGCGCAGCGTGTATTCATCCGCGCTGGCGTTGAAGTCACCCATCAGGATCATTGGCAATTGCGGAATGAGAACGTGCTTCTCAACAAGGCTGATTACGCCGCTGATCTGCTGCGAGCGTGTGATCCTGGCGGCATCCACCACTTCGCTCCAGGCGTTTTCTCCCCGTTCCCCAACCAGCGTGGTCAGGTGGAGGTTGAGGACAAAAGGATAAGGGGCTTGCTTTAGGCGGGTGAGGATCACGTAGCGCGGATCGGTGTCCCGTGAGCCTTCATAACTCACAGGCTGAAAAAGCGGGACGTTGCGCGGCACGCCAACTTTGTTGGTGTCGCTCAAGCGGCTGAAGGCTATGTTTGAAAAAATGGCATTGCCTTTGGACCAGTCCCACCAGTCATTGAATAAACCGTTCACCATCAAGTCTTTTTTGACTTGCATGTGACGCTTCATGGAGAGGGTCTCGCCGTAAAACGCGTGTTGGAAGCCGCAATCGGTATGGATGCGGTCAACCATGCTGTGGGTGATGCCATCCGCATCAATGTAGTGGGCAATCTCCTGGACACCAAAAACGTCCGGCTTGATCTCTTCAAGCAACTGGACGAGTGCTTCAGCTTTATTCTCCGTTTGTTCAGGAGAACCAGTGAAGTTTTTTTCCCCACCGCCCAGATTGAGAGTCATCACCCGAATTTTTTGCATATCCTGTTACCTTCTCCGATGTACTGAGAGGTATTATACCAATCAACATCATGCCTGTCTGATGCTGTGGCAAGGTCTGCACAAGGGCTTTACATTGTCCGTGTAAATTTATAGAATCAAGTATGGCTAATCAACGAGAACACGATCAAGTTACCCCTAAAGCACTCTACCTGAACCGCAGGCAATTTCTGAAACAAGCGGCTGTATTTGGAGCAGGCCTGACCCTGGCTGCGTGTGTACCCGGGGCTGCGCCCGATACCGAGCCAACTGCATTCCCGGATGAGATTACCGAGAAATCAGAAGCACTGAATTTCATCAATTATTACGAATTTTCCTTGTCGAAGCGCTCCGTGACTGAATTGGCAAAAGATTTTACGATCGAACCCTGGCAAGTGGAAGTGAGCGGATTGGTGGCAAATCCTGTCACATTTACCATTCCCGAGTTAATTGAGCGCTTTGAGATCGTTGAACGAGTCTACCGTATGCGCTGTGTTGAAGGGTATTCGATGGTGCTTCCCTGGTCGGGTTTCTTGCTCAGGGAGTTGCTCGAGGAAGTGCAGCCGCTTCCAGAGGCAAAGTTTGTCGCCTTTGAGTCCGTTTTGCGACCGGAGGAAATGCCCGGTCAGATTTCTCTGCGCACTTATCCCTGGCCTTACCAGGAAGGGCTCCGGCTGGATGAGGCCATGCACAACTTAACCATTATGGCGACCGGGATGTATTCTGAGCCTCTCTCAAAACAGAATGGTGCTCCGCTCAGAGTGGTGGTGCCCTGGAAGTATGGCTTCAAGAGCCCCAAGGCAATTCAGCGCATCACTCTCACTGCTGAACAACCACCCACTTTGTGGAACACTCTTGCGCCCCAGGAATACGGATTCCAAGCAAACGTAAATCCCGCGGTGGACCATCCGCGTTGGTCCCAGGCCACCGAACTTCGCCTTGGCGAAAGCGAGCGTCGCGCGACCTTGCTTTTTAATGGTTATGACGAAGTCGCATCTCTCTACGAAGGGACGGATCTTAGGATTGAATATTAAGAATCCTGGTTCTTCTTGGTAGATTGGGAGGACTTTTCAAAACGCAGTAAGGGCAGCTCCAGGGTAAATTCAGCTCCACCATCGATAAGATTGCGAACGTATAAATCGCCACCGTGGACACGTGCCAACCTGCGGGCGATGGCAAGTCCCATTCCTTGACCGCCTGCTTTTTGACCAGTGTCGTCATTCAATTGATAATAACGATCAAATATCGTCTCTAATTTGTCTACCGGAATTCCGGGACCGTGATCGCGAATAGTCAGAACCGCAAGTTTCCCCTTGGGGTAGATTGCGATATCGATCGTACTATCACCCGGGGTATATCGCATAGCGTTCTGAAGTAAATTTTCAAGAATTTGCTCAATCCGGTCAGGATCTATCTCAACGATCACACCCTTCTGCAAGGCGACAGCTCGAACCCGACGTTGGCGTTTGGTTAGCATACCTTCGAAGCGATGGATCACACCCCTGGTGAATTCTGATAAATCGTAGGCGCTCTTTTTGGGTGTGAACATACCTTCATCCAACCTTGCCAGGAGGCTCAGGTCTTCCACCAGGCGTACCAGGTGGGTGTTTTGCTGTTTGAGTGTGCTGAGAGTTTCCTGGTTGAATGGATAGATCCCGTCTTCCACCGCCTCAATGCTTGCTCTCTGCACTGCCAGAGGCGTTCGCAGATCATGCGCTAGATCGGTAAATAAGCTATTCCGGAGGGAGTCGCTTTTTTCCAGGTAGGCAGCCATGTCGTTGACGGCAGTGGTCAGGTCCGTCAGATCTTTGTAAGATTGCACGGGTAGCCGCTGCTTGAAATCGCCCTCGGAGATATTCCGCGTCGCTTTGATGGTTGCGTCGATCGGCTTGAGCAGTCGGGAAGCCATTAAGATCGCCAGAATCAACCCAACGATCAACGTGACTGATGCTGCTTTCAATAAGGATATCCATAACAGCTGGAGCAAGGCGTCGCTGAAATCTGGAGGCATACGGTCTATAAAGCGTCCCGAAACGATGTATCCGACTATCTCCCCTTTGACAAAGACCCTTGAAGCGAATACCAGGTAGAAACGCTCAACTTTCGTACCACTCATCTCTTGGTTGATTGCGTAGAGCACATCCCCTTCCGGAGAAACCAAGGCTATCTCTTGCTCTCTAAAAAATTCAAGTTCAGTTTCAGACAATTGTAGCGACTTAAAGTGACTATCTACGTCTTCCCAACCACCAGCACTAACGTAATATTCAGCCAGATCTTCCAGGAAGGGATTGGAACTGGCTTTTTGGATTCGTGAAAGATAATCGACGCTGGCGTTGCTGAGGAAAGCGATTGCGCTGGAAAACGCGATGATGATCGTCAGGAGCATGACAAAGGCATAGGTGAGGATCAGGCGATTGCGCATCTACAGTCCTTACCCCACAGCCCGGTAACCCTGACCAAACACCGTCTGAATATAGCATCTTTCTGGATCAATCTGCCTGATCTTCTGCCTTAGATTCATGATGTGCACATCGATTGTGCGTTCGTAACCTTTGTAACAAGTGCCTTGGGTTGCCTGGAGTAATTCAAGTCGCGTGAAAACTTTGCCTGGCCTGCAAGCTAGTTGGAAGAGCAGATTGAATTCCGCGGGAGTGAGATCGAGCTTTACACCCTTGAGTTCAACCGTGTGAGAATCCAAATCAATGGAAATTTCGCCAAGCCGGATAATCTCCTCATTGTCGTTTTGACCCTTGCAACGGCGGAGCACGGCTTTGACCCGCGCTACAACTTCCCGGGGTGAGAAAGGTTTACTGATGTAATCATCCGCGCCCAATTCCAGGCCGATCAGCTTATCAAGCTCCTCTTGCCTGGCAGTTACCATGATGATAGGGGTTTGGCTTGATTTCCGAAGCGTCCGTGCCACATCCAGTCCGTCCATGTCGGGCAGATTTAAGTCCAGCAGGATGAGATCAGGTCTGGCTTCCTGCCATTGTGTTAAACCTTCCTTGCCCGTGTGCGTGGAGATGGGCAGAAATCCGTTATGTCGGAGATAGTCGGATAAGATTTTGTTCAGGTTTACTTCATCTTCGATGATCAATATGGTTGTCATACAGTTAACTAATCACTCTCTGACCTGTAATTGTAAATTCGTTCATAAACTTGCCCCCATTCTAAATCAAATCTGAATAAGAACTGGATATAAACTCAATCAACACACTGTAAATTTATTGCATCACCAAATAAGTGGTGAAATAAAAAATAAGGAAAATAGGATGAACAAGAAAATTTTAGGTATCGGTTTGACAATTTTGGTGCTTGGCGCCTTGGTATTCACAGTTGGTGGTTCGGTTTTTGCCCAGGAAGATACCCCTGAGGTGGAAGCAACTGAATTACCCGACCCTATGGTAACCCGACGAGGGCGTGGCTTTGGAGCTGGCGCTGGCGTCTGCGATGGAACTTGCGACTCTGATGGCGATGGCGTTCCCGATCAACTGCAACTGCGTCTGCAGGACGGCACTGCTGCCGGCATGCAGAATGGTTTTGGTTATGGACCTGGTGACGGCACATGCGACGGGACTTGCGACGGAACTTGTGACGCTGATGGCGATGGCATTCCCGATCAGCTGCGCTTGCGCGATGGCAGCGGTGCGGGTATGCAATATGGTCCTGGTGCCATGCGTGGTGGGCGCGGTCAGGCTGCTGGTCAGGGCATGGGTCAGGGCTTTGGACAGGGCTTCGGACAGGGCATGGGGCAAGGCTTTGGACCTGGCAATGGTCAGGGTATGGGGCAAGGCATGGGGCCGGGCGACGGTTCCTGTATCGACGACTAAACAGTCTTTCTGATAAGTTTCACTTTCTTTCCAACCACCTGGCACCGCCAGGTGGTTTGCTTTATGGAAGCGCCTTCAAATATTAATGGAACTCGTATACAACTTATAGCCCCGGGAAAAGAAAAAACAGGCAAAATGAGATAGAATCAGCTCAATAATGGAGTGTGATTTAATCAAAAAATGACAACAACGCAACGCATAACTGATGATCTGGAGGCGATGCTGGCAGTCTTCCCTCCGGAAGTTGCCCAGGCAGTACAATCCAGAGACAATTTTGACAACCTGCTGGAGGTCATCCTTGACCTTGGTCGCAATCCCAGCGCTCGCTTTACGAGTGGCGAAGTTGAATTGCTTGATGAGCCAGTGACACACGATGATCTGAAATATGTCACGGACCGCATTGGCGATTTTGACGCAGACAATCGCGCTGGCATGGAACGCACGCTGCACCGCATTTCGGCAATTCGCAATCGCCGAGGCAAAGTGGTGGGGCTCACCTGCCGGGTGGGGCGGGCAGTTTACGGCACGATCGAGATCATTGAGGATCTGGTCGAGTCTGGTCAGAGCATCCTTATCCTGGGCAAGCCAGGCGTGGGAAAGACCACCATGCTGCGTGAGGCAGCCCGTATTTTGGCGCAAAAACACCGCGTGGTGATTGTGGATACCTCGAATGAAATCGGCGGCGATGGGGATGTGCCCCATCCAGCTGTTGGGCAGGCTCGCCGCATGCAGGTACCAAAGCCCTCACTGCAGCACGAAGTCATGATCGAAGCGGTCGAAAACCACAACCCGGAAGTGATCGTAATCGATGAGATTGGGCGCGAGCTCGAAGCGCTTGCCGCCCGCACAATTGCTGAACGCGGTGTGCAGCTGATTGGTACCGCACATGGCAACGGTCTCGAGAATTTGCTATTGAACCCGACTTTATCGGATCTGGTCGGGGGCATAGAATCTGTCACCTTGTCTGATGACGAAGCTCGCCGGCGCGGCACCCAAAAAACGGTGCTTGAACGCCGTTCACCCCCAACCTTCACAGTCATGGTCGAGATTATCGACCGGGAACGCGTGGCAGTCCACCGGGATGTAGCCAGCTCCGTAGACGCGATCCTGCGCGGCTATCCCATGCTGCCAGAAGAGCGCTACCGTGATGAATACGGCAAGGTCCACATCGTTAAGACAACCAAACCAAACATGCCCACAGTTTCCCAGTCTCTGCGGCGAGGAAATAACATGGAGACCTCTCCTTTTCAGCGCAACATAGGGAAGGATGCCGCTCAAAACAAGCAGCATGCCCAGCGCTACAGCGCGATGAATGAGACTCGTGACGCGCAGGACGACATGGGTGGGAATGCCAACTCGGTTGAGAAGCGCATTTACCCAGTTGGTGTTCCCCGCAGCCGTTTGATCCAATCTGTCAGAGAACTTGGTGTTCCGGCGATGGTGGTTAAAGATCTTAAAGATGCCGACGTGCTGGTGACCCAGCGCCGTTATTACCGCGATCGTCTTCAGCCAATTGTTGATGCCGAAGAACGCGGCATTCCGATCTTTGTGGTTAAGTCGAATTCCATTGGTCAGATCGAACAGTTCCTGGCAGATTCTTTCCCTGGACAGTTGACTGTCCGCAGGGAGAACGGATCTTCTGAGGCTATCGATCAGGCAATGCAGGCGATTGAAGGGCTTGGAGAGGATCAGAAATTTGTTGACCTTCAGCCCGCGCCCGCTTCTATCCGACGGCAGCAACACGAGATTGCGCGCCAGGCACATCTTGTCTCAGAATCTTTTGGAAAGGACCCTAATCGCTTCGTGCGAATATTCAGGGATTGACCATGTTTATTACATTAGAAGGTCCGGAAGGCAGTGGCAAGAGCACCCAAATCAGGCGATTAGCCAAGCGCCTCGAAACGATGGGCTATCCAGTCGTCATGACGCGCGAACCGGGGGGCACTCCCATCAGCGATCAAATTCGCCATGTTCTGGTTCGGATGGAAAATAAAGAGCTTCACCCTCGCACTGAAATCCTGCTTTTCCTTGCAGCACGTGCGCAGTTGGTTGAACAACTGATCAAGCCAGCTCTCCGGGATGGTAAAATCATACTTTGTGACCGTTATGGCGATTCAACCCTCGCTTACCAGGGATATGGCCATGGGTTGGATCTTGACAAGCTGCGCCAGATGCTTGATTTTGCGACGGATCATCTTAAACCTGACCTGACGATTTTGTTGGATCTGGATGTGAAGATTGGTTTGATGCGAAAGAAAGCTGAGGATGAGTGGAATCGTTTGGACGCTTATGAGGTTCTATTCCACGAACGTGTTCGCCAAGGCTATCTTCAGTTAGCTGCCGAAGAGCCCGAACGATGGCGCATTGTGGACGCTTCGCAAGGAATTGACACTGTCCAGGAAGATCTGTTCCAGATCATCCTTGGCGCCCTAACAAACCATCAATGAGTGACAAGCCTGTCGAAACAGGTTTGGATGAAAGGATGTCAGCATGAAAAGGATTTCTAAAGTTGTTCTGTTTTTACTGGTGGCAGCATTGGCACTAAGCGCATGCAAAGTTGTTACCATTACACCTCCTGAAGTTGAACCAACTGCCACGGTGGAAGTAACTGAACCCACCACGGAAGTTGTTGTTGAGCCAACAGAGGACTTAGGCCCACAACCTACTGCTGATACCCGCCTGACGGGCGATGACGGCAAGATGGTTTGCAGCATTGTTCCGCCGCTCTTCAGCGAATTGACCCCAGAACAGGAAGCTCAACTGGCAGTCTTTCCGCCTGTTTCGGAAGAGGATTGGACTAAGGGTCCTGAAGACGCCATGATTACCGTGATGGAATACACCGACTTCCAGTGCCCCTACTGCTCCATGGCTTATGCTGAGTTTGAGAAGCTGCTTGAGATGTATCCTGATGATGTTCGCCTGGTTTACCGTTCTCTGCCTCTCGTGAGCATCCACCCCAATGCCCAGGTGGCAGCTCAGGCTGCCGAAGCCGCGGGTCTGCAGGGCAAATTCTGGGAGATGTACTCCGCATTATTTACCAAGCAGAGCGACTGGAGCGGTCTGACAGCCGAAGAGTTCCTGGCATGGCTATCCACTGAAGCCGAAACTCTTGGCCTGGATGTTGAGCAATTCTCACAGGACACCGTTAGTGAAGCCCTTCAGCAAAAAATTCAGGGTGAGCTTGACTACGCCAACAGTATCGGCTTGGGTTCCACCCCGACTGTGCTCGTCAATGGTCGCCCTATCAACAACTGGTATGCCTCCGGAATCAAACCCATTATCGAAGTGGTTAAAGTCGAAGACAGCCTGATGAAAGAATGTCCGCCGTGGGTGATTGACGTGGAAAAGACCTACACTGCCACCATCACCACCGAAAATGGCGACATGACCCTCGAGCTCTACCCTGAAGCCGCTCCGCTGGCAGTCAACTCCTTTGTATACCTGGCGCGTGAAGGCTTCTACGATGGCGTTACTTTCCATCGCGTCTATCGTGACTTCATGGCGCAAACTGGCGACCCGACCGGCACCGGTTGGTCTGGAGCTGGTTATCAGTTCCGCGAAGAGACGGTGGATGACCTGACCTTTGACGAGGCTTACATGGTCGGTGTTGCCCGCGGGCAGGAGTCCGGCACTAGCGGAAGCCAGTTCTTCATCACATATGTGCCCTATCCCTCGCTGAACGGTCTTTACACGATTTTTGGCAAGCTGGTGGATGGTGTGGATGTCTTTGAGCAGATCACTGAGCGGGATGCGGATCAGAACCCTGATGCACCGGTGGGGGATGAGGTCATCAGCATTACCATCATTGAAGAATGAACCTGGACCAACAAGCTAAGGCAAAATACTATGACAGGATTGATATCGCCCAACTGGCGGTATCAATCCTTGTATTTTTCCTGAGCCTGATCTGGATGGGGTTGGCAGGGCTGGCCGCTTTTGGGCAAGTAACCATGGACGATGGGACAACATTTGCCCTCGAGCCCGGGATGCTTATCAGCCTGGCGTTGGTGGGATTGGTCTTCCTGGTGATCGCGTTTGTTTCGATTGTGACAACCATCCAGAAGATCACCGGAAACGCAAGAATTCTTAAACCGGTTGGGGAGAAAGCCTTGATTTGGTCAATAGCGGGACTTCTCCTGGTATTTGGCCTGGCAGCACTAACAGGGCTTGCCGCTCCGGAAGTGAAAGCTATCACTTTGGCTGTTCTGGCAATTCCTGGGATTGCCATTCCAATTTTATTGCTCCTCCAGGTTGGTTCGCGCAGCCAAAGGGAAGCCAACCTAAAACGCGATTCAGGCATCCTGACCGTGTCGTTTGGGATTTCAACCCCCTACATTGTCCTGGTGGAAGTGTTGGTTTTTCTCATCCTGGCGATGATGTTATTCTCCAGGTTGTTTGGCAATCCAGAATTCTTGGAACTTTTCAATACGATCCTGAGCAACCCTGAATCACTGCAAAATGACCCCGCCAGGCTGTTTTCCGAGTTTGAGACTATGTTCAGTCTGTCAAATTTGCTGGGCTGGTTACTCCTGGTGGTTGCCGGGATCATGCCGCTGGTTGAAGAGCTGTTTAAGACCATTGGCGTGTGGCTGCTCAAGGTTCGCAACCCGGATCCTGCAGAAAGTTTTCGGGCAGGGTTACTCAGTGGAGCTGGATTTGCGCTGTTTGAGGGGCTGTTGAGTGTGAGTTCGCTCCAGCAAAGTGCGATTGGATACGGGGAATGGGCTGGATTGATCCTTGGCAGGTTTGGTGGCAGTCTTCTGCATATCCTTGCCGGCGGGATTGTTGGGCTGGCAATTGGCAAGTACTGGCAGAACCGTAAGGTTGGCTATCTATTACTCTCATACCTGGCTGCCTGGCTGTTGCATGCTGCATGGAATGCCCTGGCAGTCTTTGGCGGTGTCAATCCACTGATTAATGAGAGACAGGTGCAGGCCGTCTGGCCGTACATCGGTCTTGCACTATTGTTTTTGGGTATGTTGTTTACATTCTTGCGGTTAGTAAAAAAGGTGCAAAATGTGAGGGACTTATCGACATTCCCCATCGGATTGGAAGGTTAGAACATGGAACGCCAGCGTATGATGAAACTACTGCGTTTCGTGGCGAATCACCTGGTTGACCTCAAGGTCACAGGCGGTGAAAACGTCCACGATGGAACACCATACATTGTCGCTACCAGCCACATCAGCCGATTGGACACCCCATTCCTGATGCTTTCCACGCACCGCCAGGACATTATTGCCATGGTCGCCAGGGAATACGAGAAGGCGCCTTTCTTCGGTTGGTTTCTGAACAAACTGGGTGTGATCTGGATCTCGCGTGATGGATATGACCTTGGCGCGTTTCGTGATGCTTCTGTCCATCTGAAGAATGGTTGGATCGTTGGTATCGCCCCCGAAGGAACACGTTCTAAAACACAAGAGCTCCTGGAAGGCAAACCAGGAGCGGCATTGCTGGCGATTCGCAACCAGGTGCAGGTAATCCCAACCGCGGTGCTCGGTTCGACCGAGGTTTTTCAGCGATTATTACGTCTGAAAAAGGCGCGAGTTGAAGTGCGATTTGGGAAACCCTTCCTGCTGCCGCAAGTGCATGATGAGAGAACCACCAAAGATCGCCTGCAACAGGCAACCGATGAGATCATGTGCCACATTGCTCTGCTTCTGCCAGAGGAGCGTCGTGGCTTTTATGCCAACCATCCGCGGCTGGCAGAGCTGCAAGCAGAACGTAACGCACCCCAAAAGACCGAGATCTTCCCCAATGGAGAACAGCTATGATCCCAATTCGTGATGAAATAAAGACACACCGAATCCCAATCGTGAACTATGTCCTGATTCTGGTCAACGTGGCAGTATTTTTGTGGGCTTATGTTTTCAATCCAAATCCTGATGCCGTTTATTCCGAATTTGCGCTTTTCCCCTCAGCGATTCGGGAAGGTTTCGATCTCGGGGATATGCGCGATATTGTCACCAGCATGTTTCTACACGCTGGCTGGTTCCACCTTTTGGGTAACATGCTCTATCTTTGGATTTTTGGCGACAACATCGAAGACAGGCTGGGTCACATCCGGTATTTGCTTTTCTACCTGGCTGGCGGAATTTCAGCGGCATTTGCTCATTACTTCATCAATCCCACTTCGGCTATCCCAACGGTTGGTGCGAGCGGCGCCATTGCAGCCGTTTTAGGGGCTTACCTGGTGATCTATCCACAGAGCCGGGTCTATACTTTCATTCCGATAGGTTTTTTTGCCCGTCTAAGGCTGGTCCCTGCGGTTGTCGTGTTGACCCTGTGGTTCGTTCTCCAACTTTTTAGTGGGGTTGGCTCGTTGGGCATGGCTGACCAGGGGGGCACCGCCTATTGGGCACACATCGGAGGTTTTGTTTATGGCCTGTTTGTGGGATTCTTGTTCAAAAAGAGTGGATTTGCGCCAAAACCCGCGCCCCCCAGCTGGAATTGAGCAAAATCAGTTTACTGGTAGGTAAAATTAATACAAGTCACTACTTTGAGCGAGTTCAAACACATGTGAGACGATAGGGCTTTACAAAAAAGCACATTGG
>DAOOPV010000035.1:0-24106 GCA_035388405.1 Anaerolineaceae bacterium | reverse complement strand
GTTTCCCCCATTTCTTTTTTAGCTCAGAGTGTCCAATATGTTTGACAATCCTACAAAATTTGACCTGATGGTCGCCAAATCGAGCTTGAATTCACACCTTTTTCGTGTTAGAATGCTCTTTCTATGGAGGGATGGCCGAGCGGCTCAAGGCGCCTGTCTTGAAAACAGGTATAGGGAAACCTATCGTGGGTTCGAATCCCACTTCCTCCGCCAGGCTTAACAACCTAACATTTGGGGAGGTGCCAGAGTGGACGATCGGGGCCGCCTGCTAAGTGGTTGTCGGAGTAAAATCCGACCCAGGGTTCGAATCCCTGCCTCTCCGCCTAAAAAAGAACCGCCAAATGGCGGTTCTTTTTTCTTCCATGAAACATTAATCTTTACCAACGGGCGTGGTGGTCTTCTGCCCAGCCAACAGCATGGCTGACTCGGATCACCTCACCACCCTCCCCCTCGACAGTGCCGTCAAAATGCCCGATCATTTGATGTACTTCCGATCGAATGATCACCATGTCGGTTTTGGCGATGCGCTCGAAAAACGGGGTAAAGGTCAAATCCACCCGCCCGGTCTCGGCAGTCTGGAGCTTCCATGGTGCCTTGAAATCCTGGGTTGAGTAAGTGAAGATCACATCTTCGCTTAGCTTGATCAAGTGTCCATCGATGCAGAGAGCGTTTTCCGTGGAGCCAGTGTTATCCGTCCAGCCAGCGCCAAAGTTTGTTCCAAGAGTGCGACCATCACTAAGAATGGTTGAGAAGCTCGCCCAGTTCCAGAAACCTTTATATGGCCACACGCCTCGTCCAAAATCCAATGTGGCAAAGGTGTGATTGCCGTCAAGCTGGATCGTTTTCCCATCCAGAGTGACCTTGCCTTCAGTTGGCAGGGTGTTGTTCTTGGCAGTGAACTGGAATAAGCGTTCGCTCCACGGCACCACTACGTTTAGGCTCTCATGATTTTCCGGCTCCGTGATCTGAAACTCGGCTTGTAGGGGTTTTCCGCCAAAGTCAGTGATTTCCACCAGCATCCGAACTCCACCTGAAACATTAGAGATGTTGATCCGACATCCATCTCCCACGTAGGATGCGTCATCAGGCACCGTGTGACCTAATTGCACGTCTTTTCCTAAGGGGGTGATGATGGTCTTCTCGATGAATTCACCCGTGGCAAAATCCAGAAAATAGACGAAAGGCAATCCTGCGTAATCCACATCGCTCAAAGTGACCGAGAAAAGATGGTTGGGATTGGTGATACACCAGTAATTCCATCGTTTCTTTCGCAATGGTCTCCCGTAGAGCCGGCAATTCTGCAGCGGTTGTCGAGACCAGCCAACAGCTTGTGGGTTCAACTTCCCGTTTGGCAAACAAAGATCGACAGGTTGGGTGAGTTCATTTTCCTGGAGCATGTCGTTTCCTTTCGCTAGTTGGGAAGTATTATAGCGTGAGGAGACAAAAAGTCAGGAAAATTAAGCCAAATACCAAAAAGAAACCCCTGCAGATAAGAAAAAGCCACCTTGCGGTGGCCTCTTGTTAGTCCTCTTCTTTGGATCGGATCAGGATGATGGATTTCCCAGTCGGCTTTTTGATGTCAAAGTAAGCTTTTCTGGCGCGCACCAGGGTGGCAAGCTGTTTGGCACCATACGTTCGCGGATCGAAGCCCGGGTCAATGCGCCGTAGAGCGGTACCTACTTCCGAGAGTTTGCACCAGCCGTCGTCATCCGTGCCAACCATTTCGATCGCCTGGTTGATATTATCAATCAGCTTGGCTTCGGTTTCAGTCAGCTTGGCTGAATTTTGTTGACGCGCGGCGAGTTTCTTCTTTTCACGTTCACGTTCTACCAGGTTTTCGGTGTAGATGAACACGTCACACGCTGAAACAAACGCGCGTGGTGTCATCTGTTTGCCAATCCCGACAACCAACTTACCGCTTTCCCGGATGCGGGTTGCAAGGCGGGTGTAGTCACTATCGCTCGAGACCAGGCAGAACCCATCCACAAGATTGGTATGCAAGATATCCATGGCATCGATGATCATGGCGGAGTCAGTCGAATTCTTCCCGACTGAGTAGGTAAACTGTTGGAATGGTTGGAAAGCAAAGGAGTTGAGCGTGTCTTTCCAGGATTTCATACTGGAGGAGGTCCAATCCCCATAGATGCGTCGGATGGTCGCATTACCAAAACGGCCCGCCTCAACCACGATTTGCTCCATTAAAGCAGATTGGGCGTTGTCGCCATCAATTAATATTGCGACCCGCTTTTCTTTCAGGTCGTTAGAGATTTCATTTTCATTTGTCATACTAAGATTATAACTGTTAATTCCCCCTCGATCGCAAGTCCTAGCAACCGCATTCGTCCGTCAGTATTACCTGGTGTTTCTCATAATAATCCTGGTGATAATCCTCAGCCGGGTAAAAAACACCCGCATCACAAATCTCAGTAATGATTTTACATTCATATTCACCTGAGTTGTTCAGGAAGGCAATCACTTGCCCGGCGGTTTCACGCTCTTCGTCGTTGGCGACAAAGATTGCTGAGCGATATTGCGAGGCAAAACTGCGGCTGTTCGATTCACAGAGAGTAGGATCATGAAAAGTAAAAAATGCCTCGAGAAGATCCTTGTAGGAGATAATCTCAGGATCATAATCCACCTGGATCGCTTCAGCATGCCCGGTCATATCTCTGCACACATCCCGGTAGTTTGGGTTTTCCGCATGACCGCCCGTATAACCGACCATCGTGTTGACCACGCCCTGTACATGCTTAAATTTTGCTTCCATACCCCAGAAACAACCGCCTGCGAAGATTGCTTGTTTGATCATGCTGTTCACTCCAATTATTCAGTAAAAAAGCCATATGAGTAGGCTTTATCTGAATATATCAAGAGCTTGCAAGATTTTCAAACAGTATCCTTACACAAAATGAGATCTTGTAAATAGATGTTCGTTCTAATTATTTGCAGATAATTTCGGGGGATGTTCTATAGATGGAAGCTGGGTGAAGGTTACCTTCTGTTTCAGTTAGCATGCTAAAAGAAACTGAACCTGTTTGAAAAATGGGCCCGGAAGGATTCACCTGTGCTGAGATTCTTCCTCAGTAAACCTTCAACCAAGCGGTTATGAGCCGCGTGCTCCGCCATTGAGCTACTGCCATAAAGGGTACATAAATTCTCTTCGACTTGAAAATTCCCTTCAACTTTTACATCTGAACTTAGATTCTGGATTCTGATTATTTAATTGCCATCTTTCTGAACCGCTAAGATATAATTTTTCAGTCAGTTAGTTATTTTGGTCAATTCATCAAGGAGGGAAGATGTTCAAGCGATTTGTAGTTGCGATAATTCTCGTAGCAGTACTCTTTATGCATATGCCAGGTGGTTTTGCTCAATCGCCTGAGCCAGAAATATCTCTTCACCACAGTTGGGGAGGTGAAGGTAATGTCCTCAACCATGGGTCTGATATGAGATTGACCAGTGAGGGTCACATCTTGGTCGTCAACGGTCATTACAATCGCATCACCAGGATCATACCCGGCGATGAAACATTCCAAAACTTCGGTGGATTTGGATTTGGCGAAGGGCAATTGATTAATGCAAGTGGGATTACCACTGGTCCTGATGGAACAATTTTTGTAACTGGATTCGGCATCCAGATTTTTACTGGTGATGGCCAATACTTGCAAACAATAATGAGTTACGACGAAGAAACGGGCAATGCAGACCATATTTCCGATGTGGCGATCGATGCCTCTGGTAACTTGCACGCTATTGCTATCTATGGTGACAAATTTTCAATTAAATCGTTTTCACCTGACGGCACTCTGATTAACCAATGGAACCAATGGATTACACCTATTGGCAATGATCCACTTGTTTATCCAATAAAAATCGAAACAACACCTGATAACAATTTAATCATTGCAGAACAAGGAGATTACTTTACTCGTAATGGTCGCATAGTTATCTGTGATACTCAAGGAAATTTTATAAACGCAGTGGATCAACTGGATGAAACCGATTATCTCGAAATACCGGTAGATGTAGCAATAAATCCGGTGAATGGAAACATCTTCATTGTGGATGTGCAAAAACCGCGGATCTATGAATTTACCCCTGATTTGGAGACACTCATCAATCAATGGGGAACTTATGGAGATGCTCCAGGGCTATTGTTTGGACCTGTTTCGATTGAGTTTGACAACTTAGGAAATTTATTGGTTCTTAGCAGCGAGCATAACATCCAGGTTTTCACTCCTGAGGGAGACTATTTACGCTCTTATGGTATTCGTGCTGATGCACCAGGTCAGTTCAAGACACCGTTTGATATTCTTATGTCCAACTCAGGGAATGTGTATGTCGCAGACAGTAACAATAACCGTATCCAGGCATTTAATCAGAATGGCACCTTCCTTTTCGAATGGATCCTTGAAAGTGGTTTCGCTCGAGCAATTTCAGAGGATAGCAATGGGATAGTCTATGTCACATTGACAGATAAAATTTGTAAATATGATCTTACCGGTCTCTTGGAATGCTGGAACGTCCCAGATGAAGATCCTGATCAACCTACAACTTTGGTGGATGTTGTGGTACAAGCAGTCCCGGTTGACTCAGGAGTGGAAGAATTGGTTTTTACAATCAAATATGAAAAACGAATCCAAATATTTAAGAAAGATGGCACTCTTGTAAAAAATTTTGGCATTGGGGACTATTATTTGGCTGGGCTTGCAGTAGACAGCTCCGGCGTTATCTTTGGGTTGGATTGGCAGGAAGACAAGGTCTATAAGTACAGCCCTGATGGCACGTTATTAGCAGAAACAATACTTGATGGATATTATGCAAGCGCGATTGGTTTTGGAGCGGATGGATATCTCTATTTGGTGGATCCACGGAACAACTGTATCCTCCACATGAATCCTGCTGATCTGAGTATCGACAAGTCCTGGATGGGAGAGTATGGTGATATTAACACCTACTTCCATGGTTCAAGTGGCTTTGATTTTTCTGAAGATGGATTGCTATATCTCATTGATGGTGGCGATGCGAGAGTGTTGGTTTTTGAACTTGTAGATAACGAACTTATCCAATCTTCCAGATCCAATATCCTCCAGAGCAACACTGTCACATCCGTGGAAGACCTTGTTCAAAACGGCGGCTTTGAGAATGAACTCGGTTCAGCAAACTGGACCTTCGGCGGATCATTACCTTTTCAAAGATCAAGCGAGGCATATAGCGGAAATTATGCACTGCAACTAGGCGAGCTACCCCACGAGGGGCAGGATTACGCTCAAGCTTACACTACGATCTCCATACCCGAAGACTTCCTCTTCCCGGAGTTGAGTTTCTACTATCAAGTTCAATCTAACGATTTGATTGACAATGCTGATCTTTTTGTTGAAGTAAAGGACGGTGTTGGGCTTAACCACCTGACAAAGATTGTTAACAGTGGGTCCGAGATGGATAATGGTCATGGCGTCTGGAAAGAAGCCACACTGAGTTTGAGTGCATTTTGTGGACAAACTATCAGGATCAATTTCCTTGTACGTAATCGCACAAATACCTCCACGGGGATTCTTGCCCTCATAGATGATGTCCAGATCATTTCAAAGGGTCAGAGTATATACATACCACTGATCAGCCGCTGATTTTGGCTAGATAGTTGTTGACGCAACAGGCTGCCTGCCTATTCTGAAGGTGGAAATCGATGCCACTGATACTTCTTACCTGATAGAAGGTTCAATATGCGACCTGTCTGGCAAAAGTTGGTGTGGAAGGAGTAAACGGAGATATCCTTGTTGGGGGTTTACACGACCAATCAGCAAGAAAACTCCATTGAATCGCAGAACGATTTTCACCATTTGTTGAGTTACGAGCAAAGGAATATTACAGAGATTGCGAATGAGCCCGGAAGGATTCGCCTGTGCTGGGTTTCTTCCTCAGTAAACCTTCAACCAAGCGGTTATGAGCCGCCTGCTCCGCCATTGAGATACAAGCCTAGTGAGCGCTAGTTTTCCAGGGGTCGAGTAATTGGATTTAGTTAAACAAAAAATGGGCCCGGAAGGATTCGAACCTTCAACCAAGCGGTTATGAGCCGCCTGCTCCGCCATTGAGCTACAGGCCCTGTATGCGCTATTTTACCAGAGGTGAACAATTTGGAGTATTGCATAATTGAATAACTCTGAGTGGTTTCAGGGTTTTTATCAAATAAACCACCAAGCTCACAAGGCCATCCCTTTCTTAACCACCACAACTCCGGTAGCAGCTTCGACTTATTTCATTGAATACAAGGTTTGTATAAACTTGAAGCGGATTCCGTGGATGAAATCAAGTATTTTTCTTCTACTTGGATATTCACAATTTAATTTAATGATTCAACAAAGGGAGACTACGATGAAACACTACTTCAAATTCCTCGTGATGGTATTAGCGATTGTATTAATCTTCGCCTCGGTGGGAATACCTGTAGGTGCTCAAGAGGGTATCGAAGGCGGAACAACCTCTGCTGGTGAAGTCCAGACCCTCCAAGGTGCTGGAACTAACGCGGCAGTTCCTGGAGGACCTGGATTTATCATGCTCCACCCAACCGCTTTTGTTCCAATGGATTCAGCAACAGAATATCAGTTTGGACCTGGCGGAGTCCTTCTCAACTCAGGGAGCTTTAATGGATATTACGTCGCAGCAGTCAACGTGCCTCAAGGTGCAACTATTAATAAGGTGGTTCTTTATTACTTTGATAATGCTTTAGATAACATCGTTTTGACTCTTAATGCAATAAATTTGGACGTAACAGCAATTCTTCCCCTGGCAAGTGTCACTACCATTGGTGCACCTCCCCTTTCCGGGGTAATTGGAGATACAACAATCACAGAGCACACAATTGACAATCAAAGTTATGCGTATTGGGTTGAAGTCCAAATCCCCGCAGGCTACGGGACTAATTTAACAATCAGAGGCATCCGAATTGATTATTCCTACCCAGTAAATTTGCCGTTGATAAACAAATAGACATGAGAACAGGCTGACCGTTGAGACAGGTATGATTGCTTACCCATCAAGCTTGGTGATCTTCCACAGTTTACAGGGAAGACACCGCCCTTACTTGCCATAAAACCGAAGCGATAAAGGCTGGTCTTGGAAACCAGCCTTTGTGTTTAACAAAAACAGTTTTTTGTGGGATGGGTCATCGTGCTCGAAGAGAATGGCGTCATGTTACTGCAACTCGTCTGAACATCTTAATAGCTAACCCACCAACAACAAAGCGGCTCTTTTGTAGGGTGGATTGGCGTCGTAGAGCCTCAACTAACCAACGCCTCGAGATAGCCAACCCACCAATAACAAGACAAATCTGCTGTTTTTGCGGTGGGTATGCTAGAGTCTTTTGGGCGTTCTGCAAATGCTTTCTGACGCCTACCCACCCTACATTATTGACTGCATTGGTGGGTAAGCTATAGCCAAATTTACGTCCTGAATATGTTTTGTAAGGCCTACCCGCCCCGCATTTTTTTCCGGAGTTGTTCCAATTCAGCAGCCAGCGCCGAGGCGATTTGCGCACCGACGAGGGCATTGTTGTAGACCAGCTCGAGGTTGGCTGCCAGGCTTTTACCTTCCGTTCTTTTGTTGATCTCACTAAGCAAAAACGGTGTGATATTCTTGCCTGACACACCCTGCTCCTGTGCAGCCTGAACAGCTTGTTCGATAACCTGATCAATAAATTCATGATCCAGGGAAAATTCTTCAGGGATCGGGTTGGCAACTAACAAACCGCCGCTCATTTCAAGCTGAGCCTTTGCCACAATGATTTTGGCGATCTCTTCCGGCGTGTCTGCCCTTTCAACAAGCTGAATATCGCTCTTTGCTGTGAAAAACGCTGGCAGCACATCCGTTTTGTAACCAATCACCGGAACGCCTTTGGTCTCAAGGTATTCCAAAGTGCGGGGAAGATCAAGGATGGCTTTGGCGCCGGCACAGACCACAACCACATCTGTCTGAGCGAGTTCTTCCAGGTCAGCAGAAACATCCATGGTCTCTTCATAACCGCGATGGACTCCGCCGATCCCACCAGTTACAAAAACCTTGATGCCAGCCAGATGGGCTGCATACATGGTGGTGGCTACCGTGGTTGCGCCAAGTTGTTTGCGAGCAATGATGCCGGGGAAATCACGTCTTGAGACCTTCGCGACGTTCCTGGAACTGGCAAAAACTTCCAATTCCTGGTCCGAGAGCCCGATTTTAATCTTGCCGTTCATAATAGCAACAGTGGCCGGCACAGCACCGGCGCTGCGGATAATGGACTCTACTTTCTTTGCCATCTGGATGTTCTGTGGGTAGGGCATGCCGTGCGAAATAATCGTCGATTCAAGCGCGACCACCGCCCTGCCGGCATCAAGCGCAGCTTTCACCTCGGGTTGGATATCCAATAGGGTATTATTTTTCATTCTGATCTCCTATGACTGTTTTTAAATTCTATGTAGCAGATGTTTGAGAGGGCGAACAAAACATGGAGACTGCTCCGCGATGTTGAACCACCTCACCTGCCAGTTTGTTTCCTGATCTTAGCCAGTTTTCCGGGGTCTCATTACGCAGGAAGGACGCCAAAAAACCAGCGTTAAAGGCATCCCCGGCTCCAGTGGTATCCACAGCCCGAACCTGGTTCGCAGGCGCTTGGCACCTGAGATCTTGGGAAACCTTTTGACCATTTGCGAATTGAAAACCCTCACGAATTGCCATCCAGGCGCCCTTCGATCCAAGCTTGACGGCGACACATTTGGACAAAGAACCGGCTTTTTCCAAGGCTGCTGCTGGATCTTCTTCCCCCGTAAGAATGGCTAATTCGCGAAGATTGGGCAGCAAAATATCCGTAAGCTCGAGCATCCTGCTGCGCATTTTTTCCGGTATATCTCCTATCAGCGGGGATGGGTCGAGCGCCACGAGATTACCTGCAGCTTGAACGCGTTCTACAATCGAAAGGACGGCCTCTGCCTGGTCCGGATAGAGCAATTGGTAACCGGACGTAAGAAGAACCCGGGAAGACTTTATACTTTCAAGAAGGGACGCACCAACTGTAAGAGCATCGGAAGAAGCACCGCGAAAAGAAAACATCGTGCGCTCTGAAGTTTGATCGATCATGGTGATGGTGAAGCCTGTGGTCTCGCCATACTGAATACCCGAAGTATCCACGCCCACAGCTTGCATCTGGTCAATGATGAGACTGCCATCAAGATCCCGTCCAATCGTCCCGCAAAACTTAGTTGGTACTCCCAAATAAGCTAAAGCAACAGCGGTATTGGCAGCCGAACCACCCACATTTTTCGAGAAAGAAAGGATCACGCGATCCTCACCAGCGGTTGGCATGCGGTCGATCCAGTATTGATGATCGATCAAGGCATCGCCAATAACCAGGATTTGATTTATTCCCGGGATGAGCTCATTCGAATGTTGAAATACTTCCATTTAGCCAACCTTTTCTTGCCAGCAAATAGCTTGCCTAACCAAAAAATGACCTCAAGACCAAAGTCAGTAATCCCATTCTTATTCTACCAAGACAGCAGCAACTGGGCTTTGCTTCTTAACCCTTATGCACTTTAGCCCAACTGTCAACCAAGCCAATCGTGCGATTGAAAACAAGATTTCCTGGTTTGGTATGGACGCTATCCAGCGCGAAATACCCATCCCGCACGAACTGGTAAGCCTCACCGATTTTCGCGTTCGCCAGGTCAGGCTCGAGGTAACCGCTCAAAATCTGCAGCGAGTCGTGGTTGAAATGATCCAGGAACGACTCACCCTCTGGTAAATCTTCCGGGTGTTCATCGAGGAACATCTGGTCGTAGACGCGCACTTCCGCCTCGATGGCATGCGCCGCTGACACCCAATGGATCGTGCCCTTCACTTTGCGCCCATCCAGCGCGTTGCCGCCCTGGGTTTCAGGATCGTAGGAGCAATGGATTTCGACCACATTGCCCGCTTCATCCTTGACCAGATCGGTGCAGGTGACGAAGTAAGCGTTCATCAAGCGCACTTCTTTGCCCGGGGAGAGGCGGTGATACTTGGGTGGCGGCACTTCTTCGAAATCCTCACGTTCGATCCAAAGCTCGCGTCCAAACGGCACCTTTCGGGAACCACCGAGCTCGGGATTCTGTGGGAAGTCGGGGACGTCGAAATATTCCATCTGACCGTTAGGATAATTTGTCAGGACGACTTTCAGCGGCTGCAGTACCGCCATGCGGCGTTTGGCTGTCTGGTTCAGCCGATCCCGGACGATATGCTCCAGCAGCTCAACTTCAACAAAGCTATCCGATTTTGCCACACCGACGGTGTCGATGAACTCGCGAATGGCACCCGCAGGGTATCCCCGGCGGCGCATTGCAGAGAGCGTGGGCATACGGGGATCCGTCCAGCCGTCCACAAAACCCTCTTCAACCAATTTGCGCAATTTACGCTTGCTCATAAGGGTGTGCGTCAGGTTCAGGCGGGCAAATTCGATCTGCTGCGGGTGGAAAATCCCTAACTGGTCAAGGAACCAGTCATAGAGCGGGCGGTGGTTTTCGTATTCCAGCGAGCACATGGAGTGTGTGATACCTTCCAGTGAGTCGGACTGCCCGTGCGCAAAGTCGTACATGGGGTAAATGCACCAGGTATCGCCAGTACGGTGGTGAGTGGCATGCAAAATGCGGTACATGACTGGATCCCGCATGTTGATGTTGGGCGACGCCATGTCGATCTTTGCCCGCAGAGTCTTGCTTCCATCCGGGAATTCGCCCGCGCGCATGCGTTTGAACAGATCGAGGTTCTCCGCAACAGGACGATTACGCCAGGGGCTGTTCTTGCCGGGCTCGGTGAGCGTGCCGCGATATTCGCGCATTTCATCCGGGCTGAGTTCATCCACGTACGCCAGCCCCTTTTCAATCATTTGGATCGCCATCTCGTAGAGTGGCTCAAAGTAATCCGAAGCGTAATATTCGCGATCGCCCCAGTCGAACCCCAGCCAGTGAATATCTTCTTTGATGGCATCGACGTATTCAACGTCTTCTTTGACAGGGTTGGTATCGTCGTAACGCAAGTTGGTCAGCCCACCGTAGTCTTCAGCGATGCCAAAGTCGATACACAACGCCTTCGCATGGCCAATGTGCAGATAGCCGTTGGGCTCGGGTGGAAAGCGGGTATGCACCCGCCCGCCAAATCGGCCGGTACGGTTGTGTTCATCAATAATTTCACGAATGAAATTGGTTTTTGTTGTGGTTTCTTCGGTCATCGTTACTCCTTAATTCGGGGTCAAAGAATTATACCTTTAAGAACTGAGCCCTGACTTTAATCAGGGCTCAGTTTTGCTTCGATTACGAGTGGGTCATCGTAAATGAGCTATGCCCCGAGGAACTCACGCACACCCTGCAATTGACCAGCACTGTTGAGATATTCATTCTTGGCGGCAATGAACTTCGCGTACTCAGCCATAAAGACCTTGCCGGGATCGCGTAGGTCGAATTTTTCGGGATACTGCAAGAAGTACTCGCGATGGACGCGCGTCCAAACCAGGCGACCATCTGTATCGATGTTGATCTTGGTCACGCCAAGCTCGGCTGCATGCCTAAACTGTGTGGCGTCCACGCCCTTCGCGCCGGCGATGTTACCGCCAGCCGCGTTGATGCGCGCAACTTCTTCCTGGGGCACGGAGCTAGAGCCATGCATCACCAACGGAAAGCCGGGCAGACGCTCCTGGATCTGAGCCAGCACTTCAAAATGCAGTGACTGTGAGCCAGAGAACTTGAAAGCGCCGTGGCTGGTGCCGATGGCAACCGCCAGGGAGTCACAACCACTGCGTTCCACGAATTCGCGTGCCTGCTCGGGATTGGTCAATTTGGCTTCGGATTCGCTGACAGAGACATGCTCCTCAACGCCGCCCAGCATGCCCAATTCCGCTTCGACCACGATGCCTTTGGCATGGGCTGCTTCAACAACGCGTCGCGTGATGGCGATATTCTCATCAAACGGATGACCGCTGGCGTCGATCATGACCGAGCTGTAAAAACCAGAGTTGATACAGTCATAGCAGGTTGCTTCATCGCCGTGGTCCAGGTGAACCGCAAAAATGGCTTCGGGATAGACTTCATCAGCACCACGGATAAGACCTTCGAGGAAAATCTTATTGGTATAGCTGCGAGATCCTTTGCTGATCTGGATGATAAAGGGCGCCTGCGAGTCGAGGTTACCGCGGAACAAGCCGACAATTTGTTCAAGGTTGTTGACGTTATAGGCTCCAATGGCATACTTTCCATAGGCATGCTCAAATAGTTTTTTCGTTGTGACGATCATGATGGCTCCTTTTTTGTTCTTGGATTTGGATAATTATACTCTCCCAAAGTATCAGTCTCAAAGATATTTCGTTTAATGTAAGGTTAACACCAGCAATTCTTGCACAAGAATGGTTTTATTGTGCCAAAGCAGACTGATATATTTGGCGCAACTTGTCAGCGTAGGCTTGTGGATCATGCTCTGTCCGGATGCGATCCAGGGCTGCCTGCCCTTTCTGGGCGATCACAGATGGGTCGGTAACAATCTTGCGAATCGAGTTTTCCAAACCCTCCTGGATGATCTGGCTGAGCTCTCGTCGATCCTCTTCTGTTGCATAGATCGCTTCACCAAGCTCATCTTTTGGCACCTTGATCAGCCATCCCACCCGATTATTGTTGATCTCTGGCAGAGCACGCACGTCCGTGGTGATTACGGGGCAGCCGGATGCCTGAGCCTCAAGGACGGAAAGCCCACAAGTATCTGCCCAGGTTGGAAGCAAACCCACGTCAACTCGTTTTAGCAACTCCAACACTTCTGAATTTGTCAACCCGTCGTAGTATTCAAGCCAATCAGGTTTTTCCGCAATGATCTGACGTGCCAGGGTCAGATCTTCCTCAGTTTCCTGGGCAGCATAAGGCTCAAGGCGCAGCGAGCTGACCACCGTCAAGCGTACAGGCAAGCCTTCTTTACCAGCCAGTTTTTGAAAAGTCCGGAAAAGTTCACGCCCTCCCTTGCGAAAAAAGGCGGCTCCCACCAAGGCAAAACGGATTGGATGCTGCTGATCATACTCGCGTGGAGTAACGCGCTCCGCCAGGATCTCCTGCCCAGGATGCAACACAGATAGTTTTGCCAGGATTGGTTCCCGATACTCACTCGAGATTTCGCTCAGGAACTTCCGTTGGAAGTCAGCAGCATTTTCCGACCAAGCAATGATCTGCTTGCAGGATGGGCTGCGCAAGGCTTCAAGTCCTTTTAGTGTCAAGCGATCAGGTTCCAGGTTCTCCCAATGAGTGTCCTTTGTCTGGCTCAACAACTCGCTAAAACGCGGCAAAATCGTCTCAAAATGGGACACCCACGGAGTTTTGCCATAACTAATTCCATTGGAAAAATGGTATAGATCGACCTTGTTGAGGTCGAAATCCTCAAATTGATTGTTCAAGTCAAAGGTTGGAAAAAGAGGTTTTCCAACAACACGGTTAAGCCTGAGCGCCAGTGCACGCCGGTAGGAGAAGATATCTTTTACCGGGACGTATTCAGCCTCCGGAAGTTGATCAAGAATGACCCGAAGGTTGGTATAGAAGCCCATGCGGTATGCAAGGACGCCTATTCTCAATCTTTGCATTGAAACTCCTTAATTCACCGCTGCTGTTCCCTCAACAGCACCAGTTTTTGGTAACGAAGGCTTCCAGATCACCAACAAAATGATAGCAATTGTTGCCAGGATGGCACCGAAGAAGAAGGGGGCGGAAGCCCCAAGCCCCTTCCAACTTCCCGCGCCGCTCCAAAGTAAACCCGCAATCAGCGAGGCAGGAAAATCGAGAATACCAAGGACGGCGTTATAAGTGCCAAAGGCAGTGCCACGTAAATCCTTGGGCACCAGGTCCGAAAGCATTGCCTTGGCAGTGCCATATGCCATGCCGTAATACAGACCATAAGCCACGTAGAGCAACCAGATATGGGTCACATTTTGCGCCAGCGCAAAGCCAAGGTAGATCAAGGCGTACATCGTCCAGCCGCCGATTATCAGCTTCTTGCGACCAATTTTGTCCGAGATCATGCCAGCGGGGGTCGACACCAGTGTGTAGACCAGGTTGAAAACTGCCAACATGATCAGAATGTGCAGGGTGTTCATGCCGCGTTCCTGCGCCCGCAGCACCAGGAAGGCATCCGATGAGTTTCCCAGGTCAAATATGCCCACGATGATCATGAAGAACAAGAAGTTCTTGCCAAGTCCTCGGAAACTGATTTTTGGCGCCTCAGCAACCCCTTCAGGTTTTTTTTCTTTCGTCATCACTGCCAGAGAAATGACGGCTAAAACTGCAGGAATGATACTGATCAGCACGATCGTGCGGAAGGTACTTTCTTGCAGTGAGGAACCGGCAGCCTGGACTTTCCATACCACCAATGCTGCAATCAGGATGCCCAGCATCGCGCCAGCCGTATCAGCAGCACGGTGCAGCCCAAAGGCAAGCCCACGCTGCTCTGGTTTGACGTTGTCAGCTACCAGCGCATCACGCGGCGCAGTACGCACGCCCTTGCCAACCCGGTCTGCCCAACGGATTGCGCCAATGGCTTCCCAGCTGGACGCGAGGTAGAAGAAAGGTTTGGCCAGTGCGGAAATCCCATAGCCGGCAACCGCCAGCCACTTGCGGCTGCGAAGTTTATCGGAAAGCCAACCTGAAAACACTTTTAGAACACTGGAAGTTGCTTCCGCAACGCCTTCAATAATGCCAATGATGTTTGTTTTTACGCCCAAAACCGATGAAAGAAACAGTGGCAGGATGTTCAGGACCATCTCGCTGGAGATGTCCATGAAGAAGCTGGTCAGGCTGACTGCCCAGATGTTGGGATGAAGCTCGCGAATAGGGTTCTTTTTCTTTTGGTCCATGTTGGCATTCCTTCTGAAGCAAGATTATAGTCGCGTTGGAAGTTTCTTGCCCAATGAGCGGACAAATCAGTCACCAGACAGGGCGAAATCAGGAAATCAGAGACAAAATTTTCAAAACCGATTGAAAAAAATTTTCACAATGTTCGCCCTTCAACGATCACACTTTTAGGTATGATTAAGTAGCTGAGCTTTTGGAGAGGTCATGCATCAAAAAAGGGAGTTAATCGGAAAAACAATATTAATAACCGGTGCCACAGACGGCATTGGTAAAGAATTAGCGCACATGACCTGGCAAGCTGGGGGAAACCTGGTCTTACACGGACGTAACCCCCAGAAACTCGAGACACTGCTTGACTATCTTGGCAAAGGCCTTCCCGGGCAGTCTGTGTCCACGGTGAAAGCTGATTTTTCGAAATTGCGGGAAGTAAGGGACATGGCAACCCGCATCCTGACAGATTTTCGCCAACTTGATGTGCTGGTCAACAACGCCGGGCTTTACCCTTCTTACCGCATCATCACTGAGGATGGATTTGAGGAATGTAACCAGGTGAATTACCTCTCACCCTTTCTCCTCACCAACCTGCTTCGTCCTCTGGTGGTAAAATCCGCACCCATGCGGATCGTCAATCTTAGCTCCATTGGTCACCGATTTGTGTGGTCAAACCCCAATCCTTCCACCAAGCATCCATTTTATTGGCGTTGGGTGGATTATTGTCGCTCCAAGCTGGACATCATTCCATGGACGCGCGAGCTCGCGGAACAACTGAAGCAGTACGGGGTAACCGTCAATTGTGTTCATCCGGGGATCATCCGCACCAAGGTTATCCGCATTTTGCCTGTATCGTGGGGGTCTTCGGTTCACTCAGGGGCAGCGACGGTGTATCACCTGATCGCAGACCCTGACCTGGCAAATATAACGGGGGAATACTTCGAACGCTACAGGATCACCAAACCATCTCCGGTGGCTCAATCAAAGCGCTACCAGGCTGCCCTATGGCGGCACACTCTGCGCAATTTAGGTTTGAAGCAAGAAGTTGATGGGTCGATTACTCAACGGTCGCCTAACCAAACCGACCAGTGATGTAATCTTCAGTCCTTCGATCGCGTGGGTTGGTAAAGAGTGTCTTCGTCTCACTAAATTCCACCAATTGACCAGTGCGAGTTTCATCAGTGTAGAAAAAGGCGGTATAGTCCGAAACGCGCCCTGCTTGCTGCATGTTGTGGGTGACGATCACAATAGTATAGTTAGCTGATAACTCGTGGATAAGGTCTTCTATTTTGAGAGTCGCGATGGGATCCAGCGATGCTGCTGGCTCATCCATCAGGATGACCGTCGGTTCCACCGCCAATGCCCGTGCGATACACAGCCGTTGCTGCTGCCCACCCGAGAGATCCAAGCCTGGCTTGCCCAGGTTATCTTTTACCTCGTTCCAAAGCGCTGCCGAACGCAAACTCCGCTCCACGATCTCTTCCAGTTTATGATGGTCTTTGAGCCCGGTCACACGCGGTCCGTAGGCTACGTTCTCGAAAATTGATTTGGGAAAGGGGTTAGGCTTTTGGAAAACCATTCCAACGTTCTGGCGGAGCGCAACTGGATCAATTTTGAAGATATCTTCTCCATCAATCAATACCGAACCTTCCGTATGAACGCCAGGAATCAGATCATTCATGCGGTTGAAGCTGCGCAAAAAGGTGCTTTTTCCGCAGCCGGAAGGACCGATCAGAGCCGTTACTTTGTTCTCAGGAATCTTAATGGTAATGTCTTTCAAAGCACGATATTTGCCGTAGTAAAGGCTGTAATCTATGGTTTCAAGTTTCGAATCGTTCATCGTACTTTCCGAACTCCCGCTGTGAGTTTTCGAGACACAAGGTCAATAAGCAAATTGATCAGAATGATCATCACCACCAACACGGCACCAGTGCCCATGGCTTTATCGAACGCGCGTGTGTCCATGGCAAGATAATAAAGATGCAGTGCCAGGGTGCGACCGCCGTCCATGATGGAAGTGGGCAAGCGATAGCTGCCACCAAGCGTAACATAAAAAATCGCGGTTTCACTAATGACGCGTCCTACACTGAGAATGATGCCAGTGATGATTCCCGGCAGTCCCGCAGGCAGCACAATTCTATAAAGAGTCTGCCACTTGGTTGCCCCAAGCGCCAGGCTGCCCCTGCGATAGTCATCGGGCACCGCCCGAAGGGCTTCTTCGGTAGTGCGGATGATCGTGGGCAGCACCAGGCATGCCCCAGCTAATGCAGCTGAGAGCAGAGAAAAGCCAAATTTCAGCGTGGAAACGAACAAGGCATAGCCAAACAAGCCAAAGATTATGGACGGGATGCCAGCCAGAGTCTCCACAGCAAAGTTGGCGACACTGATCACCGAGCGCAGGAATTTTGAGCTGAGGCTCTGCTCTCCGGCGTACTCAATCAGAAATACAGCTGCACCGACCCCCAACGGGGTCGCGACTAACAGAGTTAAGCCAACCAGGTAAAAGGTGGTGGCGACGGTGGTGGAGATGCCGCCTTCACCAGAGATGCCCCCTTTGGGAGCAGTGGACAAAAAATCCCAGCTGATGGCTTTGCCACCTTGCACCAAAACATACCCCACTACCATAATGAGAATTGCGACGGTGATCAAACCAAAAAACCACATCAGACTAACCCAAAGTTTTTGCCTGATTTGTTCTTTCTTGAGGCTCTGCGCCTGTGCCCTGTGGATAAGGGCAATCTCGGAGGTTCTATCTTCTATCATGCAGCCTAATTAGCTTTCTCAACAAATTTTTGACCGCGGATCATCCACCGGGCGCTGGCATTTACGATCATGATCAAACCAAAAAGCACCACGCCTGTGGCAAACAGAGCGCTTTCGTGCACACCAGTGGCATAATTGATCTCAACGGCAATGTTGCCCGTGAGCGTACGCGCCTGCGAGAGGAAGAAACTCAGTGGATTGCCTGATAGAGGTTGGGGCATGATGACCGAGTTGCCGATGACCATGATCATTGCCATGGTCTCACCCAAAGCCCGCCCCACCCCCAGGATCACCCCGGCAAGAATGCCGGATTTTCCAGCAGGTAAAACAACCTTGGTTATCGTTTGCCACTTTGTAGCACCCAAAGCCAGGGAACCATGACGATAATTCTCCGGAACTGCACGGATCGCGTCCTCAGCAACGCTGGCAATGGTGGGTAAGATCATGACCGCCAAAACAATCGACGCTGCCATCAAGCCATAACCTGAGTTGCCAGGCACGCCCAGTTTTCGGACAAGCGGCACCAGGATGACCATGCCAAACAGCCCGTACACCACAGAAGGGATGCCCGCCAGTAGCTGCACGGCGGGACGAACTACAGCCTGCACTCCTGCAGGCGCGATTTCAGCCAGGAAAATCGCGCATCCAAGCGCCAACGGCACTCCGAGGAGAATTGCGCCGAAAGTCACAGAAACGGAGCCAACGATCATCGCCAGGATGCCATATTGGTCCTGACCTGGCCGCCAAACAGTCTTCATGAGTATTTCACTGACGCCGATGTTGGACCAGGCTTCGATACTTTCCCTGAAAATAAAAAAACCGATCGCCAGTACAATAATGATCGAAATGATAGCACTCGCAAACAGAATGTATTTTACGGTTTTATCAGCGATCATTCGAGCCGACATCAGGTTATTTTCTACTCCCGGTTCTTTCTCATTCAGACGTCTCTGCGAGTTGACAGAGACGTCTGAATATTATAAACGGTCCCAAACTCACTCACCTGGTTACTGGACTGGAATGTAGCCATCTTCAACAACCAGCTTCTGACCTGCATCGCTCAGGATGAAATCCAGGAACGCCTTGACTACGCCGGCAGGTTCGCCATTAGTGAGCATGTTGAGAGGGCGCACGATCGGATAGGATCCGTCAGCTGCATTTGGCTCTGTGGGAGCAACGCCATCGATGCTGATTGATTTGACGGTGTCATCCAGGTAGCCGAAGGACAGGTAGCCGATGGAATAAGGCGTGGTGGAAACAGTAGTGCGGATTGAACCGTTGGACGGCTGCAAGATGGCGGTAGCTGCAATCAGGGCATCTTCACCCATCACCATTTCTTCAAAAGCGCCGCGTGTGCCGGAACCTTCTTCACGGGAAACGACAAATATGTTTTGATCTTCTCCACCCAGGTCTTTCCAGTTGGTGGTCTTGCCGCTGAAAATATTCCGTACCTGCTCAACGGTCAGATCGCTGACGTTTACATCAGGGTGGGCGACGATTGCGATGCCATCTCGGGCGATGACAATGATGTTTAGGTTGGGAAATTCCGCCAGTTCAGATTCTTTGATTTCGCGTGAAGCCATACCGATATCCGAAGTGCCTTCGCCAGCTGCTTTGACGCCCACGCTTGAACCGCCGCCTTGCACGTCAATGCGTACACCGCTGTATTCGGTCATAAAGGCTTCGGCAAGTTTTTCAGCCAGAGGCTGAACTGTCGTGGATCCTGAAACTGAAACCGTGGAACTATCTGCAGAGGGATCGGATACTGGAGCACCCGGGGTGTTGGTACCGCCACATGCGGCTAGGAGAGCTGCAACAACAAGGATTGAAGTAAACAATAGCACGCTCTTGCTCTTACTCTTCATTAATAATTCTCCTCAAACTAATTTTTGACCACGTAGTAATGTTAACGGGTGAAGGTTAATTGCAGCTTAAAGGCAAATTAAGGCATTGTCAGGGTATTGCTATTAAACAAAATCTGCTTGTCGTTTGCCGTGTTAGAATCATGTGTGATGGGCAATACGCGCGCATTCAAGCTGACTTTTCTGGGTGTTTTGGTTGTGCTCCTCTCAAGCTGCAACTTCCTGACGCCTGCCCCAAAGATCACTCCCCTGGTCGCGGATTCACCCTCGACTCCGACTTTAAATCTTGAGCAAGCCCTCACCAAGGCTGCCCAACAAGCCACACCCACCCCATTTCCAAGCCCCACTCCCTGGCAAGTGGTCACAGCCACACCAACCCTGAAACCCAATCCTGCCCGATCTGATACCACTAATCCTCTGACCGGGTTGGAAGTTGAGAACCAGGATTTGCTCTGGGAACGCCCAATCTTGGTGAAACTGGATAATTGGCCCCAAAACCTGCGCCCTTTCAACCAGGTCTTGGACGCGGATCTGGTCTTTGAGTACTATGTCGGGCATCAAATGAATCAAATTCTTGCACTCTTCTATGGCGGAGACGCCTCGGCGGTTGGACCTCTCGCTCCGGGGCAGCTGGTTGATGCGCGCTTGGCAAGGCGCTACCAGGCCTCTCTGGCGGTTGCCAGTGCACCAATTACCGTTGAGGGTGTCTTCAAACAAACCTTGCCTGACCGTACTTTTTATCGCGGATACGTCCCCTGCCCTGGCATTTGCACAGAAACCGAAGCGCAGGGGGGAAATACGGTCGTAAATACAGCCGCACTGCGCTCATTTATCAAATCCGAAGGCATCAAAAATGGAATTGAGCGCTTGCAAGATTTGAATTTCAACAAAGAAATTGAGAATTGGAATGATAATGCCCTTAGGGTTAGCTATCTGTATGCTGATTTTTCTGTAATGGACTGGCGTTATGACAAAAATTATGGCGCCTACCAACTCTGGCAGGATTTTCAGAATGAGGATGGCAGCTATACTCTGAGCCAAACTTTTGACCGTGACAGTCAACAACCGGTCTTGTTTGAAAATGTTCTGATCCTCATGGCTGATTATATCCAGTATAACCCAGCGTTTTTCGATATTGACTTTCGCGAGGGCGACAGGGAACAACCAGCTATCTTCCTGCGCGACGGAAAATTGACCCACGGCACCTGGTATGCACCCGATATCAATCAACCTTTCCAGTTTTTTGACTTGGAAGGAAATCCCTACAACCTCAAACCCGGACAAACCTGGATTATTTTTGCCAGCACAACTTCACTTGTAAACCTGGTCGAAGAGGGCAGTTGGGATATCATTTTTGTACCAAATTAGGCCTTTTCTACCTCAAATGTTAATGCCCTTAAGCCATTGAGAGTGACAATCAACGAGATCCCAATATCAGCGAATACCGCCACCCATAACGGCGTCAGGCCTGCCATAGCCGCGATCGCCACCAGGATCTTGACACCCAGGCTGATAATCACATTCTGACGAATCAGACGGTTGACCTGCCTTGAAAGCCTGACCGCGAACGGAAGCCGGCTGAGATCATCTTTCATCAGCACGACGTCGGCAGTCTCGAGAACCTGCGCGTTACCCGCGCCCCCCATCGCCACGCCAATATCTGCCTGCGCCAGGGCAGGCGAGTCGTTGATTCCATCCCCAACCATCACCACCTGACCATATGCCTGCTTGAATTCGTTAAGCTTGCTCAATTTTTCCGAGGGCAGCAGGCTGGCAAAGACCTGATCGATTCCGACTTTCTGAGCAACCCGCTCTGCCACGCTAACATTATCACCGGTAAGCATGACCGTTTTGACCCCTTCAGCCTTGAGCACTGACAGCACCTCTTTAGTGCCAGGACGAGGTTCATCCTGAACCGCAAGGTAGCCGATCACACGGTCGCCGTCGCAGATCAGCATGGTTGTCTGACCCTGTCGTTCAGCTTCCTGCGAAGCAGCAATAATCTGCTCAGGTGTTTGGTGCTCCGCCAAAAAGAGCGGCAGGCTCCCAACGGTTGCCAGCTTGCCATTCAATATTCCCTGCTGCCCACGCCCTTCCAACACCTGCAGTTCCTCAGCAGCAGGGTAGCGGTCGAGCACACCGCGTGCTAACGCTTCCCCCTTGACCGCGATTCCCAGTGGATGGGTGCTATGAGCTTCAAGAGAACTGGCGACGGCAACTAAATCGTTGCATGGCTCACAGAGATCTTCTCCCGTGCAATCCGTCGCCTGTACCCTGGTCACAGAAGGCTTGCCAAGTGTCAGCGTGCCAGTTTTATCGAATGCCATCACCTTACTGATGGACAAACTTTCCAGGAAAATCCCACCTTTGAAAATCACACCTGCTCTGGCAGCACGAGTTAGACCGCTTACCATCGTGATCGGGGTGCTGATGATCAAGGCGCACGGACATCCAACCATCAGGACCGAAAGCGCACGATGAAACCAGCCATAACTTTCCGGAGTATTCCAGAAGCTCTGCCTGAACACCAGGGTTGGAACAATTGCCACCAAAATCGAAACTGCAATCACAATCGGGGTGTAAACCCTGGCAAACCGGTCTATGAAATTCTCCTGCCGAGCCTTGTTTTCCTGAGCCTCGGTGACCATGGAGATGATGCGCTGAATGGTGGTATCCGCAGCCAGATGGCTGACGCGCACCTCCAGCACCCCCTGTCCGTTGACGGTACCCGAAAGGACATCGTCACCCACGGTTTTTGAAACAAGCTGACTCTCGCCGGTGATCGGCGCCTGGTTGACCTCGCTGGTGCCCCGAACGACCACGCCGTCCATCGGAAAGCGCTCCCCTGCCCGCACCAGGATCTGGTCACCGACCTGCAAGGTCTCAATTGGGACTAATTTTTCGCCTTCGCCTGTAACCAGGAGCGCCTCGTGTGGAGCAAGATCAGCAAATTCGGTGAGAATCGCCCGGGCGTGATCGTTGGTGTAACCCTCAAGCGCTTCCGAGAGCGTGAATAAGATGACCATGATCAAGGCTTCATGTGGCTCGCCGATAGCCACTGCGCCGATCGACGCTACCGACATGAGCACATTCATGTTCAGGTTGTGCTCCTTGAAGAGGCTGATAGCACCATTGCGGAAGACCATCCAACCGGCAATCGGTAAAACTACGAATTGCAGGATCAGCACGGCTGTTGGTGAAAGTCCCAAATTCTCAAGGAACAGGGTCCCGAGCAGGAGGATCCACCCCGGTACGATGATTTTCAGGTCTGGCATGCGGCTGAAGTAGCGCCAGAATCCCCCGAAATCCAACACTCTCGCCTTTTCAGCAGGCTGATCCGAGGAGCTGAAAGGAAGGATAGGAGTAGAACAGTTCCCGTTGCAGGCACTGCCCGTTGCATCGTTAATGGGATTTTGGGAGTTGATTTCAGATTGGTTCATGGTCATCAAACCTCTCCTGCTTCTAAGGAATTCAGGTGCAGACTGTGTTTGTAAGCCTGTTCCATCAGGTCTTGTATGTGTTCATCATTGATGCGGTAATTCACCTGCTGACCCTCACGCCTGGCGCTTACAAATCGCAGGTTGCGTAAGACGCGCAGCTGGTGCGAGGTGGCACTGGGGCTAAGTCCACATTGTGCCGCAAGATCATTGACGTTCGTCTCCCCGCCCAGCAGGATCGCAAGTAAGTGCAGACGGGATGGATCCGAAAGCCCTTTGAAAGTGGTTGCCATGCTGATGAAATTCGTATCAGTAATAAAGGATGCGTCCATATTACCTCGATTTATATGAATAGTTGCTCATATCTCCATAATACCACACAACCCAATATACCTCCAGTGGGAAATATTAGTTTGACTATTCAGGTTGGTAGTTGGCTATGGCGTGCGTTAAGGCTGCAGTCAAACGAGCGTCATCAATTGCGTCGTGACTATTTGGGATGGCAATGCTCAACAATCTGCCGGCAAATTCGAGTTTCTGGGACTTGAAGCCGTTGTTGCGCGCGTTCCATTCGCCATAAAAAGCAGCAAAGAGCTTCATCACGCAAAATGCCTGGTTGGTTTCAATGCTCATTGGTAATCCGTATGCCTTATTTGTTTGCCGCAGCAGCCGCAAGTCAAAGTCAGCGTTATAGATCCCGATCACCCTGCCCCTCAGAATAGCTTCCACGTCCGGCCAGATCTGGGTCCACACGGGAGCATCCTTGACCATCTCATCGGTAATTCCATTTACAGCGCTGGATTCAGCAGGAATGGGCATGCCGGGGTTTACCAGAGACTCATAGAGCTTTTCCCCCCGGACGTCCACTATCCCAATCTGAATGATCCGATCTGTTTGCCCGGTGCCGGTGGTTTCGGTGTCCAGGAAGATGGGCTGAAGCTCGAGCACAGCTTTTGCACGTTGGATGACCATTGGGTGGGCAATAGGATAGGGCATAAAAACCTCGACAGGTATTATAACGCATCCGCCCTGCCAGGCATGGTCTGGCGCCTGTCTTGGCGCAAAGAACAAGAGCAATGATTTATGTGCCATGAACCTGACGAAAATTTCTTACCCTATACCTTACTTGAGCGAGTTCAAACACATGTGAGACGATAGGGCTTTACAAAAAAGCACATTG
>DAOOPV010000034.1:14960-24654 GCA_035388405.1 Anaerolineaceae bacterium | reverse complement strand
CGAGCATAACCAGCGGCAGCACCGCGAACAGGATCGGCATGATCAGGACCACGGAGAGCACCATTTTGTTCTTGAAAACTTCAGCCCATTCTTTGTTGATGATCGTTCGGATGTGTTTCATGCCTGCCTCGCTTCACTCTCGCCGTGCAGCATTTCGAGATAGATCTGTTCCAGCGATTGACGAACCTCGCCGATAAACTGGATGTCTGCGCCTTGCTCCACCAGCAGCCTGGTGATGATGGGGTTGGTTTTTTCAGGCTCTGCCATCGACACAACCAGTTTGTTCTCGAACTGCTCAACAGCGCTGATGCCTTCCAGTTCGCTTACCAAAAGCACCCATTGCGGATTGATTCCACCCAGGTGGAAAACCACCTTGCGTCCGAACATCTTCTGCCGCAGGTTGGCAGGGCTATCCAGCGCGAGCAGGGATTGTTTGAAGATGCCAACCCGATCGCAGAGCTTTTCAGCCTCGTCCAGGTTGTGAGTGGTCATGAAGATGGTGCGCCCTTCTTTTTTGAACTCCAGGATGAAGTCGCGCACGATCAGTGCCGCTTCCGGGTCCAGCCCGGTGGTGGGCTCATCAAAGAAGAGCACCTTGGGTTCGTGCACCAGCGCGCGCGCCACTGCCAATTTTTGGCGCATGCCCTTGGAATAGCTGCCCACGGCATCCGCGCGCCTTTCCCACAGCCCGAAGAGGCTGAGATATTTGTTTACGCTCTTGGTTACATCAGGCACATCGTATAGTTCGGCGAAGATCCGCAGGTTCTTCTCCGCGCTAAGACGCTCATACATTCCCGGCGACTCGGTCAACAGGCCGACATTGCGCCGAATCTCGAGGTCATCCACACCCACTTGGTAGCCAGCCACCCAAGCACTACCGCTGGTGGGGCGGATGAGGCTGGTGAGCATGCGCACGGTGGTCGTCTTGCCGGCGCCGTTGGGTCCCAGGAAGCCAAACACCTCGCCCTCATGCACTTCGAGTGTCAGCCCGTCTACGGCTTTCAGGTCTACATTGTGTTTTTTACCAATTTGGAAAGTCTTGCTCAATGCTTGTGTTTTAATCATAGATGCTCCAGTTAAACAAGCTGCATTATACCTTCTCTCTAATGGCAATTTCTGGTTTTCAAACCAATTTTCAAACCAATAACTGGCATCTGGTGCAGGACAACTTATCTTTTTAAGGTTGCCAATACCTATTGCTAAGGGGAGAAGATTGTTAAAAAATCAGGCTGACTCGAGGTCAGCCTGATTTTCTATTCTATTTCCCCGCAGATCAAATTCAAATCTATCCGCGGGTTTGGTCTATCATCCTACCGCAAAATGAGGGGCAGGAACAAGCGCATCAAGGGTTGAACTGTAATGGTTACTGTGGCGTCATCACTCCACTCAGCATTGATCGTCCGCACCGAAAGCACCATGTAGCGGAAGGTATCCGTTCCCATGTAGCCGGCGTTGGGTGTGTACGTGAAGGAGCCGTCGTCGTTCATGCTCAACGTTCCGTGCTGAGGTGCGTCCAGAATCTCGATTGAAACTTCCTCATCGGGATCAAGCAGAACGTCGTTTTCCAGCACGCCAGGTGCTGCTACATCCAGCATAACGCCAGTGACTGTCTCATAGAAGTCATCGTTGGCGATCGGCCAGTCGTTCACCGGGGTGACTGTGATGGTCACAACAGCCAGTTCGCTTTCCAGCTCTCCATCAGAAGCCTTGTAGGTGAAGCTGTCCATGCCGTTGAAGTATTCGTCCGGCTCATAGGTGAAGGATCCGTTCGCGTTCAGGGTCAGGGTACCGTTCGAAACGGTGTCAACCAGGATCGCGCTTAGGGCATCTCCATCCACATCGCTGTCATTACCCAGCACACCAGGTGCATCGATGGTCAGGGTTTCTTTCTCGGCAACCGTGTATTCGTCATCAACTGCCACTGGCGCGTCATTGACTGGCGTCACATTGACGCTAATGACTGCGAGGTTAGAATCTAACTCACCATCATTAACTGTATATGTGAATTCGTCAAGTCCGTTCCAGTCAGCTTCAGGCGTGTAAATTACTACGGTACCAGATACAACAGCCACACCATGAGCAGGCGGTGTAACGATGGAAGCCACCAGGTCATCATCTTCTACGTCAGATACATCCAACGTAATCGAAACTGCTGTGTCTTCAGCGGTCGTTGCAACGACGTCATTAGCCACTGGCGCATCATTGACAGGTGCAATGGTAAGCGTTACTTCAGCAGGCTCTGAACACAAACTGCCTTCGCATGCTTTGTAGGTAAATGAATCTTCACCAAAGAAGTTTTCATCAGGCATGTAGGTAAAGGAACCATTCGATGATAAGCTAAGCTCACCATGCGATACATCGCTTACCAACTGAGCTGTAAGTGTAGCAACTTCTTCCTCGTTGATATCGTTACCGAGCACTCCAGGTGCAGCTACAACCAATAAAGTGTCTTCGGTACCGGCATACTCATCATCAAGTGCCTCGGGAATATCATTGACGATGATAGTGACTGTCGCAAGTTCAGAAATTGCGCCCTCTTCATCACGAGTTTTGTAGGTAAAGCTATCTTCGCCGACAAAACCTTCATCAGGGGTGTAGGTAACACTTTGAGAAATCAATCTCAGAATTCCTGCTTCAGTCGTGATAAAACCGCCAACTTCATTACCAGTTACAGTACCATGCTGTGGTTCATTGAAGATTGCAAAGTCCAAAGCATCTCCATCTTCATCGAAGCCACCTAATTCAATCCCGACGGCTTCATTCTCTAAAGTGGTCACAGATTGATCGAATGCTTCGGGTGCATCGTTGGCATCAGTAACCCTTATGATAAATGGAGCTTCGTATGATTCACCGAATAGATCGGTCGTGCGAATGCGAACATTGTAAGAAAGCTTTTCTTCATAGTTGAATGGTGCGGACGCAATAAGTTTATCTCCGTTTACACCACCTATGTGGAATATAGCATTGTCATCATCACCAGGACCGCTTACAAGCTCATAAGTAAAGGCTTCGTTTGGTAAATCACGATCCGATGAAGTTAATGTTCCTTCGTATAAAACATTCTCAGCTATGGAAAGCGGATCGAGAGAAATGCCCCTAGGAGCTTCATTCTCGTATCGTATGCGCAAGGTAACGGTAACTTCATTCGAATAAGCTACACCATCAAACGCTTTATACGTGAAGGTTGTACGGTTAGAAGGTGGTGGTGTAACGGGCGGGATATATTCAAACGAGCCATCGGCATGTAAGGTTAATATACCTTGCCCTGCGGGAACGTTAGTTTGTAAGACAGCCGTCAAGGTGTTTGGAGGTAGATCTGCATCTGTATCATTCGTTAAAACACCAGGAGCTCCAACGACTAACGTCTGATTAGCAATTACGCGATAACTATCATTCGCAGCAACCGGCGCAATATTGACTTCATTGACTGTAACCGTAATTGTTTCACAATCTTCAACAATGCGGTCTTCTACGCAAATTTCAAACAGATAGTCACCTGGACCTTGTAGCTCTGAAGGCGTCCATACAAAATCACCTCTAATACTTAGTGTGGCTCCATAATTAAATCTATCGTCGCTTGATAAATGGAACCGTAAACCCTGACGAGGTCTATCCGCATCGTTTGCAGTAGCTGTAAATGTGAGCGTTGCCCCTTCGTTAATGATGTGATTACCAATCGGATCCAACACCGGCGCTTGATTGACTTCATCTACCCTTACCCATATGGTCTCTTCGTCCGTGGAGTTAATGGGGTTACCATCACTCACAATTATAGTGATAGGGTAAAGACCAGGCCCTTGTTCCTCAGAAGGTGCCCACCAAAATTCACCGGTAGTGGGATTAATTCGTGCACCCGTGGCCGCGGGAACGCCTAAAGCTAAGCTGAACGTCAACTCGTCCGCAGGCACATCTTCATCCGTCGCAATGGCGGTGAAAGTTAATTCTTCGAGTTCATTCACGGTTTTATTGCCAATGGGCGCTAAAACAGGGGCGTCATTTTGATCAATGGCGTGAATGGTAAATGGCCGCTCATACCAAAGACCATATTTATCCGTAGATCTTACCCGGATGTTGTATGCTTCTTGGTACTCATAATTAAGCTCATCCTTGGACTCAATTTTAAAAACTCCAACTGGTCCTTCTACAACTTCGAACAAGCTGTTGTCCGCGTCTCCATCTCCTGGAACAAGTGCATAGGTCCATGTATCGCCCAGATCAAAATCCCCATGCGTCGCCAAAGTTCCACGATAAATCGTATTTTCTTGAGCTGAAAGCGGGATCAAACTAATATCTGCCGGAGGCGTATCATTAAACTTGATTGTTACTATGGCTTCATTTGAGTAAAGTGCCCCATCAAAGACTTTATATTTGAATTCGGTCTCACCATCAGCAGGTGGGACGGTCGGTGGCATATATTCAAATGAACCGTCAGAATTTAGATCTAATGTTCCCTCACCCGCAGGAATATCCTGTGTTAGGTAGACGGTGAGATCATTTTTTGGAAAGTCATTATCTACATCATTTAGCAAGACACCAGGAGCTTCCACAACTGTGGGTTCACTACTCCCAAGATAGAAATCATCATGTGCAACTGGAGCTTCATTAACTTCGTTTACGATAATTGTAACCAGCGCCTCATCACACAAAATGTGCTTTAGCGGCGGTTCATTATCAAAATCATTGTCGCACACCTGAACAGTAAACGGGTATTCTCCCGGCCCTTGCTCTTCATCAGGCGTCCAACTAACAGTTGCATTTGGGCCGCTTAATGGTGAAATAGCCGCACCCGTTGGAGCACCAATCAATTTCCAACTGAGTGTATCAGCCAAAGGTTTTTCATCTTCATCGGTTGCCGCAACAGTGAAGGAGATTAATACATGCTCATTAACCACGTTATCAAACACAATGGGCTCTAAAACTGGCGCATCATTCACATCATTTATCCTAACGATAAATTGTTGGTCAACCTGATGTTCCCATGGATCAATAGCGCCGATGCATACAACATATCTATGTTTAGCTTCAAAATTATATGTTTCTGCTGAAAGCAGTCTATTCTCTTCAATTTGGAAGCTCGAATTATCCGGACCAGGACAAGTTTCGTCATCATTGACCAAGACATATGTATAAACATTATCTTCATCTGGACTTTCAACGGAAAGTTCTCCTACCAGAGTACCACTTGGTAAGTTTTCATCGATGCGTTTATGGTCCAAATTGATAAATAAGCTTAGCCAAGGTTCGTAATCTACTGAACCTAGTATTTGGAAACCTGCTGCAATTGGGCCATCAGTGTTTCCCCACCAGTTAGGAGAAGCATCGAGAGTCGACGAGGAAATGTTCCTCACATTACCAAGAATAGTGTTGTTTTCGACGGTCAATGTGCCGTGCCGTCCAAAGTCGATGCGTATCGCTCCATGATATGGAGGGATCCATCCACTTGCGGGAACTTGGTCATCAATAAAAATTCTACTCCCAGTGACAGTTAAATCGGAACTATTATCACCAAAATCGATTGCGATGGATTGGTAACTGCCACTTGTCGCAATGACGCTGATGTCAGTATTTTCAATTGTCACTGAATTACCCGAACTGCCTAAAATCACAACGCCATTGTTTACGTCTTCTATGGTGCTATTTTTAACCAATAAGCTGTCTACTTCGCCGCTGATTGCATTGAATAAACCGTTGGTGAACAACGAATTTTCGATGGTAACGTTATTTGTGCCACTACGTAATTCAATGCCTGTCTTACGCGGTGTTGCAGCGTAATTACCAGCTCCATCAAATGTGCTGTTCTTAATGGTCAAACCATTGGCGTTCCTCAGCCTTAAAATGGAATCATAGGCGGTGCCAACTACAAAATTAATATTTTCAATTCTCCACGCAAACGGTGCACTTGGCAAATCGAAGTTTAGCCGACCACCGATCTCCACAAGGGGATCACCCGCTTCATCGACTTCACCAATGATGTTTAGTTGCTTATTGGTAGAAATATCCTCATCATAGGTACCAGCCTTGATATAAATCGTATCGCCAGCGCTCGCCGCACCTACCGCACCCGCAATGGTTGCGAAACAACCCTCGGTTGTTGGCCCAACACATAGCGTTGCAGCCGCTTTTACTGGGCTCACTGGCAACAATGCCGCTACGAGTGCCACGACTGCCAGCAATCCTACAACTTTCATCAATCTTTTATTATTCATTCTTTAATCCTCCAAAAATTAACATTGAATTTTTATTCTTGCGCTTGCGGGCTTTTGAATTTTTAGGTTCAAACAGCCGCAAAATTAAAACAGTTTTCCCCCACTGAGATTTGTTCAACACATTATCCCCTCCTTTTTGTTCATTCTATAGAGCATCCTCTCTTCTTCTGAATTATTCATCTTTCATGCCTCCGTGAATATGAACATCCTTGTTTTGTAATAAAGCTTTGTTCTTGCGTAAATTCAATCAAAGTGTACCTTGTAAGGGTCTAATTGTCAAGACGAATATAGAGAGGGTGTTGAATAACAAGTTGAAAATTGACGTTTTAGGCAAAATATGATTCAATGAGAGCAGACTAATCCCAACCCTGAGAGGCGGCGATGGAAAAACAACGGTATGCAGAAAGCGGCGAGAATTCCTTTTACGGGCAGTATCTCTATAATCAGATCGTGCCTGCGAATCATTTTCTACGCATGCTGAACGAAATCATCGACTGGAAACGCTACACCCACAAGCTGATCCGATTATACAAGGGGGAAGGGGTGGTTGGTCGTCCACCGTTTGACCCGGCACTGGTGCTTAAGGCAGACTTGATCGCTTTTCTGTACAACCTCTCGGAACGCCAGGTGGAAGTCTATATCAACGAAAACTTACCAGCCAAGTATTTTGTTGGTCTGGCGGTGGATCAGAAAGCGCCGGATTATTCCACCCTGACAGTTTTTCGCGAGCGGTTGCTCCGATGCGGCAAACTGAAAGTTTTCGAAGAAATGCTGGCAGAGATCATCCAAATTGCGCAAGAAAAGGGAGTTCAATTTGGTTCGATCCAGATCGTGGATAGCGTTCATAGTGTAGCCAATGTCAATACCGCTAAAGATGCGCAGCGACAAACCAAAGGCAAAGCGCCCCATGACCCGGACACCTTTGGCGTCAGGGCGTCCTGGGCTGCCGGCGTGCGCTCGCGCCTGCCCGCCGAGCACCGCCAAACGCTCGACCTGGCTATCAAGCAGATCTCCCCGCCACTTTTTTTCGTTCACAGCTTGCCCGCTCCCAAGAGCGCAGCGGTTGTGATTGACGCGCTCAAGGAGTTGCCCGCTTCGCGCGTGCTGGAAACACTTTCTTTTCCCTTTCAGACCTCTGCTGTTTTCAAGGAAACCCTGCTAAACACCCGCCCTGGGCACAAGTGGACCCCGGCTGAGAGGCAGGTCTTGCTGGAGAACGACCGCTCACCCGAGCAGCACACCCAATCCGCCTACCTCGAAGGGCTCTACCAGATCTGGTCGGATCGCGAGGCTTTTGGCGGCAAGCTCGTCAAAGCGCTTGAAGCCTATGTCGACAGCTTCTTTGCCGAAGAGGAACAGCGCATCCTGCCAGTCCTCAAGCAGGGTTTGTCACACGCCCAGATGCGGGCGGGCAGCCAGCCCTTGCCTGTGTTGCTTGAAGAGCTGAGCAACGGCGTGCGCCTTGAGAAGATTGATTCTTATTCAAGAATTGTGCTGGCGCCCTCTTTCTGGGGTTCCCCTTACATGTTTCTTGAGAAATTGAGCCCGGATACACTGATGATCGTCTTTGGCGCGCGGCCGGATTCGATGGCAGTCATTCCCGGTGATATCGTTCCGGACGCCCTGATCCGCAGCCTTAAAGCGCTCTCAGACTCAACCCGCCTGCGCATCCTGCGCTACCTGGCGCAGTCCCCCCGCACTGCCACAGAGCTTTCGCGTGCCCTGCGGCTGCGCCCGCCCACGGTGCTGCATCACCTGAACCAGCTGCGCATGGCTGGCGTGGTACAGATCCTCCTCAGCGAGGAAGGCGAACGCCAGTTCTCGCCGCGTTACGATGGCTTTGAGAACACCGTCGAATTGCTCAAGCATTTTGTCCAGGGGGAATGAGGTTGGAAGACAACGAATCTGAAGCCGAGCCTGAGGAACCCCGCTCGGTCTTGAGCACCTACCTGAGCCGCGTGCGCGCTTTTACCGGCAACGCCAGGCTCTTCCTGCTGAGCCTGCTGTTCTTTGGCGTTGCCACAGGCATCAGCCAGTTGCTGTTCAACTTCTATGTGCTCAGCCTGGGGTACAACGAAGCCATGCTCGGCAACCTGGTAACCGCTCGCAGCCTGACGTCGCTGATCGCCGCGCTGCCGATGGGTTACCTTACCGACCGCATCGGAGGCAAGAACGCCTTTCTCATTGGCTACCTGGGTTATGGTGTTTCGATGGCGCTGATGCTGCTTTTCCCAGCTGTCCCGATGTTTATCGCCATGAATGTGCTGCAGGGGGTTGCTCAGGCGCTCTCGGGCGTTGCTACCGGACCTTTTTTGATGGAAAATAGCGGCGTCAAAGAGCGGACCTATCTCTTCAGCTTGTCATCCGGGCTGCGCATGACGGCAACTTCCATTGGAGAATGGCTTGGCGGTTACCTGCCTGGGTGGGCGGCAAGTCTGATTGCTGTCAGCGCGGTCAGCTCGCAGGCATATGGCTGGTCGCTGTGGGTGATGGCATTCCTCTCACTGGCATCAGCGGTGCCGGTAATATTAATGAAGGCCAATATACGGTCCCTCAGCCAGCGCTCAGCTTTTGCGCCGGTCAGCTTTATCCGCAAGAATCCAGGGCTTCTCGGAAAACTGATTCTCCCCAGCTTGGTGATTTCAATTGGCGCGGGCATGATCATGCCCTTTATGAACGTATTTTTCCGCAATGTCCACAATCAGAGCGACGCGGCGATCGGCGTGATATTCGCCTGGGGCAGCCTGGCAATGGGCGTTGGGTTAGTGGTTGCGCCAGCCCTGGCGGAGCGGTTTGGTAAAATCCAGGTGGTGACAGCCACCCAGGCACTCTCGATCCCTTTCCTGGCGCTGCTGGGGTTTGCGCCTTGGTTTGAGGTGAGCGTGGTGGCGTATTACATTCGGCTGACGCTGATGAACATGAGCGGTCCGATATACTCCACCTTTACCATGGAACAGGTGGACCCTGAGTCGCGCGGGATGATCGCGAGCCTTTCAAGCATGGCGAGCAATTTTGGCTGGGCTTTCAGCCCGACCATCAGCGGTTTACTGCAAGTGCGCTCGGGATTCCAGTGGCCATTTACCATCACGATAATCACGTACGTGATCGCTATCAGCATGTATTACGCCTGGTTCCTTGCCAAGGGTAAGAGGAATCAGCCTGTGGAGGTGCCGGCGGACTGAGGTGGAGGCGATTTTGCTTGACACCCCTGCTGATTCTCCATATAATAGGTTTCTGCTTTCCCTGGTAGCTCAATCGGCAGAGCGGGCGGCTGTTAACCGCTAGGTTAGAGGTTCGAGTCCTCTCCGGGGAGCTGAAGAGAGAGTCTCTGGCATGCCAGAGACCTTTTTTTCGAAAAGGCTGTGCTATAATATCAGCCACAAAATGGTCCTGTAGCTCAATTGGCAGAGCAAGCGCCTCTTAAGCGTTAGGTTCTCGGTTCGAGTCCGAGCAGGATCATTTTCTCATTTAATTACCGAGTTAGGTTC